>JBAYOU010000042.1:0-8421 GCA_041678065.1 Parvibaculum sp.
ATCGATCCCGCCGCATTGGAAACGATGATGAGTGCGACGAATGATATCCGCTATGCATTCATCGCGACCATGCGCGACTTTGCTTCATCAAAGCGTGAGGCGGCTGCGATGAAGCGCGATGAGCTGGAGCCAGCAGTCGCATTCATCGTTCGTGGCCACGTTGAGCGGCTATTTGCGGCTGCAGGCGCTCTCATTATCGATATGCGCCTTCTCGAGGCGCAGGCCATCCTCGCCTCGATCGACATGGTAGTCGAGCTTTCGCGTGCCGACGACCTCCGGGACGAGTTGGCGAGCCGTCTTACACTGTACGAACAACAAGTGACAGAGATGCGGTTGTCTCTCGGCACCCTGCCACCGCCTGATCTCGAATATATCCGTGAGATAGCACGCCGTGCGCGCATCGCGAGAGAGAAGAAAACTCATGAGCCGAGCCCTCACAGTACCAGGGGGGCGACCTAAAGATGTCCCGCTCCGCGCCAGATAACGTCGAGCACCTGAAGCCGATGCCACAGCGGAACCTTCGCCGCACGGAGCTGAAGCCGCGGCGCGGGCTGCGGCGCGACGAGGCCGCGCTCTATATCGGAGTCAGTCCGAGCAAGTTCGATCAACTTGTAAAGGATGGGCGGATGCCGCGACCGAAGCAGATCGATAATTGCAAGACCTGGGACATATGCCGTCTCGACATTGCGTTTGACGATCTGCCTGACGATGATAGCCGAGGATCTGATATCGACTTCGCCGTCTGAGGCTGACTCATGGTCAAGAAGCATCTCCGCTATGTGGTGGAGCAAAAGGATCGATACGGCAATGTGCGCCTCTATTTCTGGAAGCGCCCGGGGCCACGCATTCGCCTTCACGGGATATTCGGCTCCGAAGAATTCATGAGGCAATATGGCCGTTGCCTCGCCGAGGCGACAGGTGCCATTCCTGCGCAACCAGCGCACGCCGTGCGTCGCAGCAGTATTCTCCCCGGCTCTCTCCGCGCCCTTTGCGTCGAATATTTTTCCAGCGCACGCTTCCGCACCGAGCTTGACGATGGAACGCAAAGCGTCCGCCGCCGCATCATCGAGCAGATGCTTCAGGAGCCGGTGCGGCCGGAAGCCGACCTTACATTTGCAGACGTTCCCGTTTCGAAAATCACACCCCGCGCGATATTCGTTCTGAGGGACCGCAAGGCGGAAACGCCAGAAGCCGCCAATGCGCGCGTGAAAGCGCTCCGGCAGGTTTTCGCGTGGGCAATCGAAATGGGTGAGGCGCAGGGAAATCCTGCCCGCGACGTACCCTACCTCTCGGGGAACAAGGACGGGTTTCACACCTGGACGATCGAGGAGGTGAAGCAGTTTCAGAAACACCACCCTCTCGGCACCAAGGCGCATCTTGCCTTGTCGCTCCTACTTTTCACTGGCGTGCGCCGCGGCGACGTTGTGCGGCTTGGCCGCCAGATGATCCGGCGCACGCCGCAACCCTGGCTCCACTTCACGGAAGAAAAGGGATCAAGGCGGAATGCCAAGCATCGCGAGATACCCGCACTTCCGGAGTTGATGGCGAGCATCGAGGCCGCGGAAGGCAGCAATCTTACATTCCTCGTGACCGAGTTCGGAAAGCCCTTTACCGCCAACGGCTTCGGTAACTGGTTTCGCAAGCGCTGCAATGAGGCAGGGCTGCCTCATTGCACGGCGCACGGATTGCGAAAAGCCGGTGCGACCATCGCGGCTGACAATGGCGCGACAGAGCACCAGCTCATGGCGATTTATGGCTGGGAGTCACCGAAGCAGGCCGCCATATACACACGCAAGGCGAACCGCAAAAAGCTCGTTGGCGAAGCGATGCATCTCATCGTGCCGCAAGCGTCCGGAAGCACAGATGAGGAACAGCATGTTATCACTTCAGGCGGTGATTCAGGTCCAGTGATAACATCAGGCCGAAAAGCCCAATAAAATCAAATGCCAAAAAAGGGAGTGGTGCCCAGGGGCGGAATCGAACCACCGACACTGCGATTTTCAGTCGCATGCTCTACCAACTGAGCTACCTGGGCGGAAGCTCCGGCGCGGCAGGAAAATCAGCCGCTCCGGCGAGGCTCGCGGTTTATAGGAGATAGAATCCGCGCTGTCCAGTGGAAGGGACGACGGGTTTAAAGATCAATCACCGGAAGGGGTTAACCCTCGCCCTCCCCATCTGCGGACTGGCTTTGGGAAGCGGTGTCCCAGTCATCCGGCGGCTCAACGGCCGGGATCGCATAGCTGCCCTTCAGCCAGCGGTTGAGATCCACATGAGCGCAGTGCTTGGAGCAGAAAGGGTGGAACTTCTGCTGCGAGCGTTCTCCGCAGATCGGACAAGGGCGGGGCGAGCGAAGCGTCACTACCTTGGCATCTTCATTTGTCATTTCGCCTCGCATCATTTTTACTGCGCAGCGCCGACATCAATCCGCTCCCGAGGGAACGCTACATCGCCGACCAGGTTCACTGGCGCCATCACGCGGCGGCGCATACGCTCCACCAGATAGGGATTGCCGCGCTCCAGCCAATCCACCACTTCAGCGGCAGCGCGGGCCACGAGAGGTGAGCCGGGTGCTGCCCGCGACTCCCGCACGACCTTACGTAGAAGGTCATTCGCCACTGTGGCGCAGGTCTTCCGGCGCGGCGAGCCTTGCATATAGGTAGGTTCGGTCAGCAATTTGTCGAGCGGTTCGCGCACACGCTTTCGCGTCATTTCGACAAGCCCGAACTCCGACATGCCGGAAATCTGCGTCGGCACGCGGTCCTTTGCGAAGCCTTCATTCAATGCGTCCAGCACCTTTTGGATGTTAGCCGGATCGTTCATGTGAATGAAGTCGATGACGATAAGGCCGCCAGTTCCACGCAAGCGAAGCTGATAGACAATCTCTTCCACCGCTTCGAGATTGATCTTGGCGCTGGTTTCTTCGAGCCCCGTAGCCGCGGTATAGCGACCGGAGTTCACGTCAATGGCGGTCAGAGCTTCCGTTGTTTCAATGGTGATCCAGCCGCCGGAAGAAAGCTCGGCACGTGGTTCGAGTGCTGCTTCGATCTCGCCATCAATGTCGTAAAGCGAAAACAGATCGCCCGGCCCGTTGAAAAGCTGAATGCGATCCAGCATTTCCGGCATCGCGCGGCGGCAGTAGAGTTGAGCCTCGCCAAACGCATCCGCATCATCAATCAATACGCGCGCTGTCTGCGCGCTCACGCAATCGCGCAGCGTTTTCGACACCGGGTCAAGATCGTGGAAGACCACGCTTGGTGGCGTGGAGCGTTTTTCCGCCTCGCGCACCTTGCGCCACTCTTCGGCGAGCTGACGCGCATCCGCGGCGATGTCTTCCGTTGTTGCGCCGATCGCCGCCGTGCGCACGATGAAGCCTGCAGGCTCACCCGTCACACCCATCGGGTTGAAGCGTTCGACCATTTGCTCGACAAGAGCAGTGAGGCGCGCGCGTTCATCCTCATCTTCAATGCGACGGGACAGCGCTACACCGGATTGGTTCGGTACCAGCACAAGAAGGCGGCCCGGAATGGTGACATTTGCCGAAAGCCGCGCGCCCTTGTCGCCGATCGGGTCTTTCACCGCCTGAACGAGAATGGCCTGCCCCTCATGCACACAGGCACTGATTGGCGGCAGCACCCCCTCATCAAGCCCTGTCAGTTCGCAGAGGCAGCGCGCCTCGCGCGCGCCGAGAAAGCCTGCCCGCTCCAGCCCCACTTCCACGAAAGCGGCCTGCATGCCCGGCAGCACGCGCTGGACGCGCCCGAGAAAGATGTTACCGATCAGCGAATGTCCGGCGCGGCCGGTTTTTTGTTTGATGTCGTCTTCCATGGTCCGCTCAAGGAACAATTCCACGGGTCGACCATCCTCGACGATTGCTACACGCGTTTCACCGGGACCGACATTGATCAAGACTTCTTCAGACATGAAACCCCTGGCTCTTATCCGCCACACCCCCGCGCCGACGGATACCCCGTTTTCACCCTTGATCGCTTCGGGCCTTTCGTTTGAAAGGCAATCCTAACACTGTTGTTAGAAGCTAAGCCAGACCGGGGGGATAACCTTCACCTGCGAGCAGTTGCCCTGTCTCAAAGAGGGGCAAGCCCACAACGGCAGAATGGGAGCCGATGAGCCGGCGGACGAACAGCGCAGCGCGGCCTTGAATGGCGTAGCCGCCCGCCTTTCCCTGCCATTCGCCACTATCGAGATAGAGGGCCATCTCCTCCGCCGACAGCCGCTTGAAGGCGACGCGCGTTTCCGCCAGACGGTGGCTTGCACGCGATGCGGTGATGAGGCTTACAGCGGTATAGACGCGGTGGGCACGGCCCGAGAGAAGCGTCAGGCAGCGGCGCGCTTCCTCTGCCGTTTCGGTTTTCGGGAGAATGCGCCGCCCGCAAGCGACAACTGTGTCAGCCCCAAGCACCATCGCATCGGGATTTGTAGCGGCAACCGCCTCTGCCTTCTCGCGCGCAAGGCGGCGCGCATGGAGAAGTGGCAATTCACCCTTTAGCGGCGTCTCGTCAATATCAGCCGCGATGATCGCGTCCGGTTCCACACCGATCTGACGAAGAAGCGAGAGCCTGCGCGGCGAGGCGCTGGCGAGAATGAGGCGGGGTATCGCGCCTTTAGCCGGCACGACGCGTCACTTGAACCGGTAGGTGATCCGGCCCTTTGTCAGGTCATAGGGCGTCATTTCGACAAGCACCTTGTCACCCGCAAGCACGCGGATGCGGTTCTTGCGCATCTTGCCAGCAGTATGAGCAACGATTTCATGTTCGTTCTCTAGCTTCACGCGGAACGTGGCGTTGGGCAGCAGTTCCGTCACCACGCCCGGAAATTCGAGCATTTCTTCTTTGGCCATTCACTATCCTTCGGAAAATTTGGGCGAAGAATGGTCAGAAAGCGCCCGAAAATCAAGAGCCCGGCCAGCTAAAAGACATGCTGACCGGGCCCAAATGCTTGATATTTCTTACTTTCTCGCCTTAGTCGACGAGCAGATAGTCGATTGTGGAGACAACCCGGACCGTCTTCATGATCTGCTCGTTTTCCTGAACGCCCGGCGTTTCATCGCGCGCCTGGATGGAAAACTGGCCCTGCCATGCCCGGCGAATGCCGCCGAGCCGCGCGCCAGAATCAGCGGCAAAGGTTTCCGCCGCCTCGCGGGCGCGCATGGTCGCCTCTTCCAGCATCTCAGGCTTCACATCCGCGATGCGGGTAAAGAGGTAGGAGGGACGCACCGGGCCATACTCATTCGAGAGGACCACACCCTGCTCCACCAGCGCACTGGTATCGCGGTTGGCTTCCGCCACCCGGTCCACATCCGTGGTCCTGAGCACGAGCTGCTGGGCGATGATAAAGCGCGTGTCGAACTGGCCACTCGAATACATCTGGGCAAGGCGGTCGGTCACCTGCGGGGCCTGCAACTCGATATCGGCTTCCGAGAAACCATGTTTCTTCAGGAAAGCGCCAACCACTTCCGCATTGCGTTTCACTTCGGCCTGCGTCTCGGCGAGGTCATTGCCGGTAACAACAAAGCGCAGCGCCCAAAGGGCGAGATCGGCCTTCACTTCCCGCTCGGAAAGCCCTTTGACCGAGATGGAGCGGTCACCAAGGCGCGACTGCACAAGACCCTGACCGCCCAGATAGCCGCCAAGTGCGATGCCGAGGCCGAGAATCAGCGCGGCGGTAAGAGCAAAGATGGATTTCATGGGAGTTTCCCCTGGCTGATGGTTTCCCGTTTATACCATGCGGATTGCGGCAGTTTGATGGATGAATGCACCATCTCCTCCGCAAACGGAGGATCAGCCCGCCACAGCCCCCGCTTGTCCGAAGCGGCGTTCGATATAGGCGCGGAGACGGTCCCGCAATTCGCGATAGGCAGCAAGGCGGCGCTCCCTATTGCCGCCGGTCGGGGCGGCCAGCGGATCACCGACCTCCCAGAACTCTACATCAGTGGCGGAAGACCGGGTCAATTCCTCTGCGCGGGCCCGGGCTTCCGGCGTCAGCGCGACAATGAGGTCGAAATTGGTTTCTTCGAGATCGTCAAAGCTTTTCGGCCCGCTCGCCGAAGGCACAAAGCCTTCTTCGCGCAGCACTTCCGCGGTGAAGGGGTCGGCCTCCTCAGCAGGGGCGACACCGGCAGAATCCACATAGATGCGGTCGCCGTAAAGCTTCTTCAGAATCGATTCCGCCATGCTGGAGCGCACGGAATTGAGGTTGCAGGCAAAGAGGACCGAGCCGGGCAACACCTGTTTGAAGTCCACATTGGCGCCTGTGCGTGCCACCTCACTCACCCTTTGATATGCAGAACGCAGATCAGCGTGAAAAGGCGTCGTGCCGTGTCAAAATCCATGTCGATCTTGCCGGTAAGGCGATCCTTCAGGGTTTGCGAGCCCTCATTATGGAGGCCGCGCCGGCCCATATCGATTGCCTCGATCTGTGAAGGGGCCGCCGTCTTGATCGCGTCATAATAGCTTTCGCAAATCAGGAAATAGTCCTTGATGATCTTGCGGAAGGGCGTGAGCGAGAGCAGCACCTTGCCATGCGGATCGCCATTTTCGAGACGGATGTCGAAAACAAGACGATTTTCTTCGATGGATAGGTGAAGGACATAAGGCCCGCCCTCGCTGCCTACGGGCGCAAAGTTGTTTTCTTCCAGCAGATCGAAAATGGCGACCTTACGCTCATGTTCGACATCCGGGCTCCGGCGTACAACGGAGCGCTCATCAAGAATGAGATCAATAACGCGAAATCGCGCGCTGTCGCGCTGTGCGGCCTCGCCTGGAGTGATCTCATCATCTGCGGAATGATCGGACATGACGGGAGTTTAAGCCGATTTCACAGGGATAAGCGAGGGGATCCAGTCAGCACTACGCCTGCAGTGTTCACATATTGAGGCGGATGGCGATGGAGCGGCCATGCGCATGGAGCCCTTCGGCCTCGGCAAGCGCCAGTGCAGCCGGACCGATTGCCCGAAGTGCTGCCGCATCACAGCGGACGATGGAACTGCGCTTCATGAAGTCGAGTACATTGAGGCCAGAGGAGAAACGCGCAGAGCGCGCGGTAGGCAGCACGTGATTCGAGCCCGCCACATAGTCGCCAATGGCTTCCGGCGTATAGCGCCCGAGGAAGATGGCGCCTGCGTTTGAAATTTTCTCAAACAGCGCATCGGCATTATCAACCGCAAGCTCCAGATGTTCCGGGGCAAGACGATCAACCAGAGCAGGGGCGTCTTCCAGATCTTCCACCAGAATGATCGCGCCGAAATCCGCCCAGCTTTTTGCTGCCGTGCTTTCGCGCGGGAGTGTTTTGAGCTGGTTTGCAACCGCTTCTTCGACGCGCGCCGCAAAAGCCGTATCATCCGTAATCAGGATCGATTGCGAGCTTTCATCATGTTCGGCTTGCGAGAGAAGATCGGCGGCGATCCAGTCCGGATCGTTCTTCCCGTCTGCGACAACGAGAATTTCAGAGGGGCCAGCTATCATATCAATACCGACCTGACCGAAAACCTGCCGCTTGGCGGCGGCGACATAGGCATTGCCCGGACCGACGATCTTGTCCACCGGCGCAATGGTTTCCGTTCCATAGGCGAGAGCGGCTACAGCCTGGGCACCGCCCACACGGTAAATTTCATCAACGCCTGCAAGCTGCGCGGCGGCGAGCACGAGCGGGTTGACCACGCCGTCCGGTGTCGGAACAACCATGACAATGCGCCTGACACCCGCAACCTTTGCCGGAATCGCGTTCATGAGAACGGAGCTTGGATAATTCGCTGTCCCGCCCGGCACATAAAGGCCGACCGCGCCAACCGGTGTCCAGCGATGCCCAAGCTCAACGCCCTGCTCATCAATAAAGCGCGCATCTTCGGGGCGCTGGCGAATGTGATAGGCCTCGATACGGGCCGCAGCGGTTTTCAGCGCATCCAGCGTTTTCGGATCGCAAGTGGCAGCGGCGGCATCAAGATCAGCCTGCGGGATGGCAAGCGTGTCTGGCGTGAGTTCCGGCAGGCGGTCAAAGCGGCGCGTGTAATCCACCAGCGCTTCATCACCCCGCGCGCGCACATCTGCGATGATTTTCGTGACAGTGTCGTTCACATCGACAGAGGCTTCGCGCTTGCCTGCAAGCAGTGCTGCAAAACCTTCTTCGAAATTCGCGTCTTTCTTGTTCAGGCGAATGGGCATCACGTTCACAATCTTTCAGGCACTATCTTTTCAGCGCTAATCGTTTGGGCGCAATCCATATCCGATGGATTTGCGGGTCCGAAAATCCGGGCTTCAATCAGTCCAGATCATGATCGGGTTTATTGGGGGTTTCCCAGACGATACCGAGATCTGACAGATGGGCCTCCAATGCCTCTACCTCAAGGCGCAATTCCGCTCCGCCGGAAAAGACCAGCGTGACGAGGCCGGAGGGCGGGTTCAATTCGTC
>JBAYOU010000043.1:0-8407 GCA_041678065.1 Parvibaculum sp.
AAGCATGACGCCGGACGATTTGACGAGAAGCGGCATCGCCGGTGCGCGCCGCGCAAGAACATTGTTGGCGGCGAAGAAACAGGCACCGGCAAGGATGGCGAGTTGCCCGAACAGTCTTTCGCCACCGACAGACAAATCTTTCAAGGCAGCGGGGCCGAGCACAATCAGCAGACCAGCAAAGCCGATGAGAAAGCCGAGTGCGCGGCGCGACGTGATGCGTTCCTCTTCAAGAAAGAAGTGGGCGATGGCGAGCGTTACGATGGGCGTGAAGCCGACAAGGATACCCGCCAGCGCGGAGGAGACATGCTGCTGCCCCCAACTGATCGCAAAGAAGGGCGCGATATTGCCGACCAGTGCCAGCGCGGCGAGCCAGCCCCATGATTTCGCATCGCGCGGCAGGGAATCGCGAAAGAGGAGGGTGAGCGGCAGAAGCAGCAGGGCGGCAGCGATGAGGCGGCCTGCCATGGTCCATTCCGGCGCGATGCTCTCAACCGCGATTTTGGCAAAAGCAAAAGCCGAGCCCCAAAGCGCGACGAGCAGGAAAAGCAGAAGCCAGCGGGAAGAGGAAAGAGACACAAGGGCGATTCCCGGTGCAAATGGGGGCCATATCGCCGTTAGGGCGGGTCGGGCGCCGGTGAAGTCACCTCCATCCAATGCGGCAGGCGGAAGGCGGTTCCGCTCACGCGCGATTTTCCGCCGCAGCGATGTCATTTGACTTGGGTCCGGGAGAGGCATATACGCGGCGTCGGGACACCCCTCCCCAACGAGGGGCAGCTATCTGTGAGGATAGGTTACATGACTGCCAATGAGCGTCCGGCTGTGCGTCCGGCCAATCCGCACTTCTCTTCCGGCCCCTGCGCGAAGCGTCCGGGCTGGTCCATCAAAAATCTCGAAAATGCCCTTGTGGGCCGCAGCCACCGGTCGAAACCCGGCAAGGCCCGCCTTGTCGAAGCCATCGACAAGACGCGCGCGGTTCTGGGCGTTCCTGCGGATTACCGCATCGGCATCGTGCCCGCGTCTGATACGGGCGCTGTCGAAATGGCGCTGTGGTCGCTGCTCGGCGCGCGCGGCGTGGACATGCTGACCTGGGAAAGTTTCGGCGATGGCTGGGTCACGGATGTCGTGAAGCAGTTGAAGCTCAAGGATGTTCGCACGCTGAAAGCCGGATATGGCGAACTCCCCGACCTCTCTCAGGTGAATTTCGACAATGATGTCGTCTTCACCTGGAATGGTACCACCTCGGGCGTGCGTGTGCCGAATGGCGAGTGGATTGCGGATGACCGCAAGGGCCTCACCATTTGCGACGCAACCTCTGCTGCTTTCGCGCAGGACCTTGCCTGGCCGAAGCTCGATGTCGTCACTTTCTCCTGGCAGAAGGTTCTCGGCGGTGAAGCGGCGCATGGCGTGCTCATTCTGAGCCCCCGCGCTGTCGAACGGCTGGAAAGCTACACGCCTGCCTGGCCGCTGCCGAAAATCTTCCGCATGACGAAGGGCGGAAAGCTCATTGAAGGCATCTTCAAGGGCGAGACGATCAACACGCCGTCCATGATCTGCGTCGAGGACTACCTCGATGCGCTGAACTGGGCGACCTCGATTGGCGGGCTCAAGTCCCTCATCGCGCGGGCGGATGCGAATGCGGCTGTCATCGCCGAATGGGTGGATCGCACACCCTGGGCCGATTTCCTCGCAGACAAGGTCGAGACGCGCTCTAACACGTCGGTTTGCCTCAAGATCGTCGATGAACGTGTGACTTCGCTCGACGAAGAGACGCAGGTCGCCTTTGCGAAGAAGATCGCTGATCTTCTCGACAAGGAAGGCGTTGCCAATGACATCGCAGGCTACCGCGATGCCCCGGCTGGTCTGCGTATCTGGGCGGGTGCAACCGTTGAGACGAGCGACATGCGTGCGCTGATGCCGTGGATCGATTGGGCTTTTGCGGAAGCCGTCGCTTCGCTCTGATCCCCATTTCCGAACTCTTCCTGCCTCTCCCCGGATAGGAGAGGCAGGTTTTCCAGACCTTTTCCGCTCTGAAGAGATGATCCCCGACAAGGCGTTTTGCCCGGAGTGATTTCCCCGGAGCGACATTCAAGGAGGCTTCCATGCCCAAGGTTCTGATTTCCGACAAGCTTTCCCCCGCCGCCGTTCAGATCTTCAAGGATCGCGGCATTGAGGTGGATGTGAAGACCGGCCTCGACCGGGATGAACTCATCAAGATCATCGGCGACTATGATGGCCTTGCCATCCGCTCGGCAACGAAGGTGACGCCGCCCGTGCTCGCGGCGGCGAAGAACCTCAAGGTTGTCGGCCGCGCCGGCATCGGTGTTGATAATGTCGATCTCGTGGCCGCCACGGCAGCGGGCGTGATCGTCATGAACACGCCGTTCGGCAACTCGATCACAACCGCAGAACATGCCATCGCCATGATGCTCTCGCTTGCGCGCGATATTCCGCAGGCGAACACCTCCACCCATGCGGGCAAGTGGGAAAAGTCGAAATTCATGGGCGTTGAAGTCACCGGCAAGGTGCTCGGCGTCATTGGCTGCGGCAATATCGGGTCGATCGTGGTGGACCGTGCGCTCGGCCTGCGCATGAAGGTTGTCGCCTTCGATCCGTTCCTCACGCCGGAACGTGCACAGGATCTGGGTGTGGAGAAGGTGGAGCTTGATGATCTTCTGGCGCGCGCCGATTTCATCACGCTGCACACGCCGCTCACCGACAAGACGCGCAATATTCTGAATGCGGAAAGCCTTGCGCAGTGCAAGAAGGGCGTTCGCATCATCAATTGCGCGCGTGGCGGCCTCATCGTTGAAGCCGATCTCAAGGCAGCGATTGAAAGCGGCCATGTGGCCGGTGCCGCGCTTGACGTGTTCGAGGAAGAGCCTGCGAAGGACAACCCGCTTTTCGGCATGGAGCAGATCATCTGCACACCGCATCTTGGTGCTTCCACCAATGAAGCGCAGGAGAATGTTGCCTTGCAGGTTGCCGAGCAGATGGCGGATTACCTGCTGACGGGTGCCATCACCAACTCGATCAACGTGCCCTCCGTGTCGGCGGAAGAAGCGCCGAAGCTCACGCCCTTCCTCACGCTCGCGCAGCAGCTTGGCTCTTTCGCAGGCCAGCTCACCGAGACGGGCATTTCCGCTGTCACCGTTGAATATGCGGGTGATGTTGCGGAGATGAATACGCGCGTGCTGACAAATGCCGCGCTGACGGGCCTTCTCAAGCCGCAGCTTGTGGACGTCAACATGGTTTCCGCACCTGTCATCGCCAAGGAGCGCGACATCAAGGTGTCGGAAGTCCGTCGCGAGCAGCAGGGCGCTTACGAAACCTATATCCGCCTCGTGGTGAAGACAGAGCGGCAGGAGCGTTCGGTTGCCGGTACGGTTTTCTCGGGCGGTCTTCCGCGCGTCATCCAGATCAAGGGCGTGAACATGGAGGGCACGCTTGGCCGCCACATGCTCTATGTCACGAACCAGGACAAGCCGGGCTTTATCGGCGCGCTTGGTACGACGCTTGGCAAGGCGGGCATCAACATCGCCAATTTCAACCTTGGCCGCGAAGAGGCCGGTGGGGATGCCATCTGTCTGGTCGAGGTTGACGCGGATGTGCCTGCGGAAACGCTTGCCGAAATTCAGGCGCTGCCGCATGTCGTGCAGGTGAAAGCGCTGACTTTCTGATCGCTCTCGCAAGTGAAATTTCGTGGATGGCGGGCCGGGTGCCCGCCATCTTCATTTTGGATCAGTAATCCTTTCTTAACCACGCCGCCGCGAGACTTTCCCCGGGTGCTGATAATTGCCGGGGGGCAAAATGATGAACGGGAAGCATGGGTTCCTGGACCCAAGGCTGGCTTATCTTTTCGACTATTGGCGGCGAAAAAGAGGGGATCGACCGGCGGCATCGAGAACCGATTTGATGCCGTCCGAAATCAAACCCTTCCTGCCGATCATGAACTTGCTCGATGTGCATCGTGAGCCGCTGGAGTTCCGGCACAGGCTGGTCGGCACGGAAATTGTGGAAGCGGTCGGGCGGGACGTGACAGGCCGCACGGTCAGCCCGCAGCTTTATGGCGATGACTATGAGGAAATTCTGGCAGGGCTTCGCACCGTGGCGGAGGACATACGCCCCTTCCGCCGCTTGAAGCGACCGACATGGTTCTCGCGTGACTGGCTTTCCCTCGAAGCCATCGAACTGCCGCTGATCGACAGTTCGGGCGAGGTGAACATGATCCTGCGGGCGATGAGCCTTTTCGCCGATCCGCAATCCGCCTCGCGTGAACGCAGCCTCAACTGGGAACTGGCGGCCTGAAGGTCAGACGAAGCGCGTGCTGATCGGCGTGCCGCGCTTCAGCGTTTTTGTCACCGGCGTCTTCTCGATGATGTCGCGGATGCGCCCCATCTGCTCCTCGCTCAGTTTCTCGCTGAAGGAGATGGCCCGCTCGATCGTTTCATTGCCTTCCTTGTCACGCTGAAAGGTGAGGTCGGCGGTGATGGTGCCAAGTGCCCAGCCCTTGCGGTCTGCATACATGCGCAAGGTTGCAGATGAACAGGCGGCAAGCGAGGCGAGCAGAAGCTCATAGGGCGCCGGGCCTTTGTCCGTACCATGATTGTTCAGCGGTTCGTCGGCGGTCAGGTGGTGCTGGCGCGCTTCCATTTCCTGAAAGACACCTTCGTGGCTCACCAGATGAATATGTGTTGCCATGGCTCAGTACTCCGGTAGCGGGGTTATGTCGTTTTCATCGGGCACGGGCTTGAAACGGCCTTGCGCCCAGTCTTCCTTTGCCTGCTCGATGCGTTCGCGGCTGGATGAAACGAAGTTCCACCAGATATAGCGCTTGCCTTCAAGCGTTGCGCCGCCAAGCAGCATCATCCGTGTATTCGACACTGCCTTGATGGTGATGCGGTCGCCGGGGCGGAAGACAAGAAGCTGCGGCCCCTCGAACGTATCGCCTGCAATCTCGATGGTGCCGCTCACAATATAGATCGCGCGTTCCTCGTAATCGGGATCAAGCGGTGCGGTTTTTCCTGCCGCAAGCGACAGGTCCACATAAAACCAGTCGGATAGCGTCGTCACGGATGAGCGTTTGCCGAAGCCATCGCCCGCAATCACGCGAGCAATGAGGCCGTCATCGGTGACAACAGGGAGATTTTCGGCCCCGTAGTGCTGGAAGGTCGGTGCCGTTTCCTCCAGCGCCTTGGGTAGCGCGACCCAGCTCTGCATGCCGCCAACAAGCTGTCCGTTCTTGCGCGGCAAGTCGGGTGTGCGTTCGGAATGGGCGATGCCGCGCCCCGCCGTCATCAGGTTCATCGCGCCCGGCAGGATCTCCTGCGTATGGCCCTCGCTGTCGCGATGCATGATTGCGCCATCGAAAAGATAGGTCACTGTCGCAAGGCCGATATGGGGATGGGGCGCTACATCCATGCCAATGCCGGGTGCCATGTTGGCCGGGCCCATCTGGTCGAGAAAGATGAAGGGGCCAACCATGCGCCGCTTTGCCTGCGGCAAGGCGCGGCGGACCTCGAAATTGCCGACATCCCGGGCGCGCGGCACGATGACGAGTTCAAGCGCCTCGCAGGATTTGCGGTCGCCCGGTTCCGGGTCGAGGTCTGGCTGCCAGCTCATGGGGGTTCCTTCGATGGATGCAAACGCTCCACAGGATATCTGCCATGGCCGCCAAAGTCCCTTCCCTTGGGCGCGCTGATCGGATAGACAATGCCAAAGCCCCCGGCCGAAAGGCCAAGGGGGCTTTCAGCTTGTCTGGGCTCCGTTTTCTGGCGGGGATCAGGTTGGGACTAACACCCTAAGGCATTGAATCAAATGACAAATGTTGCAGTAGTCGGCTCCCAGTGGGGGGACGAGGGCAAGGGCAAGATTGTGGATTGGCTGTCGGAGCGCGCCGATGTGGTGGTGCGATTTCAGGGCGGTCACAATGCGGGCCATACGCTTGTCATTGATGGTGTGACCTACAAGCTGTCGCTGCTGCCTTCCGGCATTGTGCGCCCCGGCAAGCTCTCCATTCTCGGCAACGGCGTGGTGCTTGATCCCTGGGCCTTTGCCAAGGAAGTGGACGAGATTGCGTCCAAGGGCGTGAAGGTCACGCCGGAGAACCTCAAGATCGCCGAAAATGCGGTTCTGATTCTGCCGGTTCACCGCGAGTTGGACGAGATGCGCGAAGGCTCGAACTCCGGCGTGAAGATCGGCACGACGAAGCGCGGCATCGGCCCGGCCTATGAAGACAAGGCGGGGCGGCGCGCCATCCGTGTGATGGATCTTGCGGACCCGTCCACGTTGGCGGTGAAGGTTGAGGGGTTGCTGGCGCATCACAATGCGCTGCGCCGTGGCAATGGGCTGCCAGAGTTTGAAGCGGCCCCCATTGTGGAAACGCTGCTGGAGATCGCGCCGCGCATCCTGCCTTTTGCCGCGCCGGTCTGGCGTGTGCTTGATGAGGCAAAGCGGCGGGGTGAGCGCATCCTGTTTGAGGGTGCGCAGGGCACCATGCTCGACGTTGATCACGGCACTTATCCCTTCGTCACCTCGTCCAACACGGTGGCGGGGCAGGCGGCGGGTGGTTCGGGCGTTGGCCCGGGTGCCATCGGCTATGTGCTCGGCATCACCAAGGCCTATACCACGCGCGTGGGCGAGGGGCCGTTCCCGACGGAGCTGAATGACGAGACTGGCCAGCGCCTTGGCGAACGTGGCCATGAGTTTGGCACTGTCACAGGCCGCAAGCGCCGCTGCGGCTGGTTTGACGCGGTGATGGTGCGTCAGGCGATCAAGACGGGGGGCATCACTGGCGTTGCGCTGACCAAGCTCGATGTGCTTGACGGTTTCGACGAGATCAAGGTCTGTGTGGCTTACGATCTTGATGGCAAGCGGCTCGATCATTTCCCGGCGGGCAAGGAAGCGCAGGCGCGCGTCAAGCCGATTTATGAAACGCTGGAAGGCTGGCAGGATAGCACACAGGGCGCGCGCTCCTGGGCGCAGCTTCCGGCAGCGGCTGTGAAATATGTGCGCTATGTGGAAGAACTGATCGAGGCGCCGGTGGCGCTGCTCTCCACTTCTCCCGACCGCGAAGACACGATCCTGATGACGGACCCCTTCGCCGACTAAGAGGTAAAGCCAGAAACAAAAAAGCGCCGGTGGAGACACCGGCGCTTTTCGTTTTGATGCGATTGGCTTCAGATCGTTGCTTGCAGCAGAGCGATAAAGACCATGGCATAGCCGACCACGCCGCCGAGCCAGGCGATGGTGCGGATGCCGCCCGTGGTGAGGCCCGCTACATAGATGATCGCGTAGAGCACGCGGGCGATGATGAATATCTGAGCGCCCAGAACGCTGAGTGAGGAGCTGCCGCCAATCATCACGAGCGGGATCGCGAAGCTCGCATAGATCAGCAGATTTTCGAGATGGTTGAGATAGGCGCGACGAGCGCGACCGCCCCAGCCGCCGGTTGTTGCCGCCTGATCGCGATTGCCGATACCCCAGTCCATGCCCATTGCTTTCACATTGGCATTGGCTGACATCATGATCAGGATGAAGAGAAGCACGCCGCCCCATACGAGCGACCAAAGTTCCACCGCCATGGGTTTCCTCCCCGGTTGGTTGCCACAGGGAGAATCTTAGGCGCGATTCGCCTCTTTCTGCACCCGGAACTTTATCCGGGTGGGAAAGGCTACTCCATCAGCACCATGAGCAGTGCCTTGTCGAAAAGGGGCACCATGCAGAGAACAATGCCGGAAAGCGCGATTAGCCAAATCAATGTGCGCAGCCACATCAGGCCCGCCGCGTAGGCTGGCAGATAGCCAAGCCGCGCCCAGAAATAGATCTGTGTGCCGATTTCGCTCCAGAAACTGGTCCTCTCGGTCGCATAAACCGCGAGCACCACCGCTGCGAAAATGGGGAAGGTTTCGAGAAAATTTCGGAGCGCGCGCTCCATTCGCCCGGCAAAGCCTGTGGCGGGGCGTGGTTCATCAACCATTCCGGTAGCGCCTAGCCCTTCCTGTCGAACATAGGCAAGGCCATAGAGACACACTTGCGCAATGCCCAGTACGGAGGCCCAGAAGAGCATGGCAATTTCGATGGTCATTGCGTCTTCCCTTTTGTCCGCGCCTGCGCTTCCACGGCTTGTCGACCCATCAGCCTGTATGCTTCAGACATCAACCGTGTGGTTTTTTCTCCTGCCGGTTCGGCTTTTGCAAGCCGTGCCGCCTGGCCGGACCAGAGCTGCATGAATTCGGCGCGTTCCGATTTTGCGCCCGCGCCGGTCAGCGGTGCAACAAGCGGGCGTTGCGCGGGGAAGGGGGCCGCGTGATGCTCATGAGGGTGGAGGTCTTCGGTCAGCCGGGTGCGGATGGCGCGGGCAGGGCGGCCGGAAAAGAGTTTTGTCACCACGGTTGAATGGTCGGAAGCT
>JBAYOU010000044.1:0-8386 GCA_041678065.1 Parvibaculum sp.
TGAGCCTGCGCATGGCGTTCTCGTCACCTCTGCCACGCTTCGCGACCAATTGCCTGATGATGATCCGCAGCAAGGCTGGGAAAGCGCGGAGATACGTACGGGCGCGTCGCACCTTGTGCTGCCGGCGCGGCGCGCCTTTATGGCATCACCTTTCGACTATCAGAAACAGGTGCGCATTTTCATAGTGCGGGATGTGAACCGTACCAATCTTGATGAGATGGCGGCTGCCTATCGCGAATTGTTCCGGGCGGCGGGCGGCGGTGCGCTCGGCCTTTTCACCGCCATCCATCGACTACGCGCTGTCCATGAGCGGATCGCCTCGCCACTCGAAGCGCAGGGGCTGACGCTTTATGCGCAGCATATCGACGCGCTTGATACGGGCACGCTGGTCGATATTTTCCGTGCCGAACGCCACGCCTGCCTGCTCGGCACAGATGCGGTGCGTGACGGCGTGGATGTGCCGGGAGACTCGCTCCGTATGATCGTTTTCGACCGCGTTCCCTGGCCGCGCCCCGATATTCTGCACAAGGCGCGCCGCGAGATTTTCGGCAAGGGCCGTTATGACGACATGTTGACGCGGCTGCGGCTGAAGCAGGCCTTCGGGCGGCTGATCCGCCGCGCGAGCGACCGTGGAGTTTTCGTCATGCTCGATTCACGTCTGCCGACGCGGCTTACTTCCGCCTTTCCGCCAGAGGTGGAAGTCCATCGCGTCGGCCTTGCCGAAGCCATAGCAGAGTCTGCGCGTTTTCTGTCAGGCGAAGCTGCGCTTGCGGGTGGCGATGGCAGCCCCTAAAGTTCCGGCCAAGCGCCAAAGGAAAGACCATGTCGACCATCTCCCCAGAAAATGCCCTGATCTACATCATGATGACGATGAGCGCCGTTGATCGCGCCATGAGCGACAGCGAGTTGCGCGATATCGGCACCATTGTACGGACCCTGCCCGCCTTTCGTAATTTCAACGAAGAGCGGCTTATTCCGGTGGCAAAGGAATGTGCGGCGATCCTCCAGGAAGAAGGCGGGCTTGATGCCGTGTTCGGCCTTGTGAAGGACGCGCTTCCCTATCATCTGCGCGAGACCGGCTATGCGCTGGCGGTGGAAATCGCCGCTGCTGATCTTTCCGTCGGTGCGGAGGAGATACGCCTGTTGCAGCTTCTTCGGGAAACGCTCGATATCGACAAGCTCACCGCTGCCGCTATTGAGCGGGGGGCTCGCGCGCGGCATATGTCGCTCTGAGGCTTCTTCAGGCGCAGGGCCCTTCACCTGTCGGCTCCAGCCTGCCGCCGATCCTGTCATAGAAGAAGCGGGTGCAGCCCGTCCCCTCATAGCGATCCGTTTCGCGGTGGATCAGCACGGGCTCCCCACCCTCCCACGTATAAATATCCACGCCACCTTCTGCCGCGCTGGCGCGCCAACGGCTCGTGATTTCCTGCGTGTCGGGATCAAATTCCGGCGAGGCGATTTCATCAAGTTTCGCGTGGGCGACGAACCGCATATCCCGGCTTGACCAGAGCCAGTTGCGGTAAAGCACATTCGACCCGGCCGTTGTCTGCGCGAGCAGCCGGAAATCGAGATAGCCATCGAAATTGAGATCCAGCACCTCAAAGCCATTATTGTCGATCGCGGTATTGACGGTCGATTCAACGTCACTAATGACCTGAAAGTGCTCTGCCTCGCCCTGCCTGCGAATGGCGATGCGCGTGATGGCACGTTCGCCCCTCTCCTCCGCCATCTGCCAGGTAATCTCGAAATAGAAGGGCGGTAATATCTGGCTAATAGGCGCTTCACAGAGGATGGGCGCGCTGCTGCCTGCAGGTGGCGCGACACAGCTATAGCCTGCAAGGAAGGTCTCATCCCCTTCCACGAAAGCGGCTTCCATTTCCTCCGCCGACATCTGAAGCGGCAGGAGAAAAATTGACAGTATCAACCCCGTTTTTACCCAACCCCGCATGGTCGCCATTTCGATGCCTTCAGCCTGAACGCAGCACGCCATGATAGCGTAAGCGTGAAGCGCACGGGCTTTTTCTTCCGCGGGAAGCCACCTTATAGTTGTGCCTGATAATCGTGCCCTGTTCCCCATGACCAGCCAGAGGATGCGCCAGTTTTCTCATGCCAGACTTCATCGCCCAGCATGAACCGGCCTTCCGGCTCACCGCCTTTGCGGGTGTGCTGGCGCTGATGGTGGTGCTTGAGGCATTCTTTCCGCGCCGGATGGCCAAGCGGCAGGCGCATCGCCGCGCAACCAATCTGGCGCTCGGCTTTATTGGCGCTGGCGCGCTACGGCTCGCCGTGCCGCTTCTTGCAACCGGCGTGGCGCTCGCGGCGGAGCGGCATGGTTTCGGACTGTTTCATTGGATCGGCGTGCCTTATGCGCTTGCCTTCCTTCTCTCCCTGCTCGCCTTGGACCTTCTCGTTTATGGGCAGCATGTTCTCTTTCACAAATCCGGCCTGCTCTGGCGAATGCACCGTGTTCATCACGCCGACACCCATGTCGATGCAACAACAGGCATCCGTTTCCATCCGCTCGAAACTCTCATCAGCATGGGAATCAAGATGTCCGCCGTCGCGCTTCTTGGCGCGCCGGTAGCCGCCGTCATCCTGTTTGAGGTTCTTCTCAATGCCGCGGCGATTTTCAATCACTCCAATCTGCGGCTTGGCGAGAGAACGGACAAGCTGTTGCGGCGCTTCATCGTGACACCCGACATGCACCGCGTGCATCATTCGGTGTATCCCGACGAGCATCATAAGAATTTCGGCTTCGGCCTTTCTCTCTGGGACCGGCTTTTCCGCACCTATCGGGCCACGCCGCGCGACGGGTATATTGCCATGCGGATCGGGCTCGTGGATTATGCCGCGCCTGCGCCGAACGGGCTTTTCTGGAGCCTCGTCAATCCATTCATCGGCCATTCCGCAGAGACGCCCACCAGCATAAAGGGCGCGGGGAGCAAGTGACATGAAACGGCTTTGCCTTTTGCGCCACGCAAAATCGGATTGGGGTGATCCGGCGAAGGATGATTACGACCGCCCCCTTAATGAAAGGGGAAAGAAAGCGGCGGACTTCATGGCGCATTTCATTGCGCAGTCGCCCTACCGTCCGGATGCTGTTTTCTGCTCAAGCGCGGCACGCGCCGTTGGCACTTGTGCCCCCCTCCGCGATGCGCTGGGGGATGAGGTACCCGTCACCTATCGCGAGGAGCTTTACCACGCGATGCCGGATGTGATGCTGGACGAAATCCACAACGCGCCCGAAGAGGCGGAGACGTTGCTCGTCATCGGCCATAATCCGGGGCTCGTGCTACTGGCAACCGCGCTTGCGGAAGACCCGGATGATGAAACCGCGCTCCGCGTAGCCTATGGCGTGCCGACGGGCGGCTTCATCGTGTTCGAGTTCGATGTGACGCGCTGGGATGAGATCAGGGAAGGCAAAGGCCGCACCGTCTTTTTCGGGCGCCCGCGTGACCTGATGGCCGAATCCGCGCAGGAGAAGGGCTAACCTTCAATAGATGCTGGTCGAGAAATAGCGTGAGCTGATCTGCGCATAGGTGCCATCCGCCACAAGCGCGGAAAGAGCGGCATTCATGCGGTCACGCAGTTCCACATTCTCCGCTCGCAAGATGATACCCGCCCCCTCGCCGAAATAGGCGGGATCGGCATAATCCGACCCGACAAGGCCGCAACAGGCGCTTCCTTTATCTGCGATCCAGCTCAGAAGCGCATTGCGATCGGCGAAGATGAGATCGATTTTACCACGGGCAAGCGCATCTTCCGCTTCCTCGATCCGCTTGAAAGGCACGAGTTCCGCCGTTGAAAAGCGCGACAGCGCAAAGGCCTGATGGAGGGAGCCTGCCTGCACACCGATCCGGCGACCGGCGAGCCCTGAGGCCGTGGCAGCAGGTGGCGCATCGCCGCGGCGCGCTGCAAAGCGGCCCGGCGTTGAATAATAGCTGTCAGTGAAGATGACCTCACTATCCGCCGCAGGGCTTTCGCGGCCCGCAACGGGGATCAGCATGGAGGCCATCACCGCATTCCCCTCGCCTCGTTTCAGGGCGGGTACGAGGTCGTTCCATGGACGGCGTTCGAAACGGCACTCCGCTGCCAGCCTTTCGCAAAGGGCGCCAGCCAATTCCACATCAAAACCCGAAAGCGCGCCATTCTCCTGGAAGTTGAAAGGCGGGTAGTCGCCCTCCGTCAGAATGACGAGGCGAAGTGGCTCGGGGCTCGCCGCTTTCGGCACCGCGACCAGTCTTTCCGGGTTCGGAAGGGGCAAGCCGAGCGCCATCAATTGTTCAACCGTGAGAGACGGGACCGGCGGCGTTGCCGGCGTATTCTTCAGAGCTTCGGCAGGCGATGAGGTCGATGACGACGGAGCGATAGCACCGGTCCTTTCCGGGCCGCCCCAAGGAAGAGGCGCGCCTTGATAGAACTGGGCAAGCGAGCCGGCGAGCCAGACAATCGTCAGCATGTTCAAATAAAGGAGAAACCGCATCAGCCCGCCCGACGATTCTTCCGCCCCCCGCGCTAAGGAGGCGTTTCACTATGACACAAAAGAGCCATGCCTGCCGCATTGCGACGGCGTCTCTGGTCATGAGACAGCAAGCATCGTGCCCGGATTCATGCCTGATCCATATTTGTAATATTCGCTATGGTTAACATAAACTTTACTCTACAATTATGCTCAATAACAAATGAAGCTGGAATGAATTCAAATCCAGCTGGGACTCCGGGGGGAGGCCATTGGAAAAGAATTCGGCAAATAAAGCCGGCCAGGCCTGGCCTGGCCTGCCCGGGAGGCAATTGCTTCACGCGAGATCAAGGCACGGCGGCAAGATCGCGCTCGCCCGCTTCTGGGTGAACTTGCGCTTGAGGCGGAGCTTCTCCTGCCCGACATGCTCGCAAATGCGCTGGAGCGGCAGCGGCAATGGGGCGGGTCGCTTGGCCGGGTGCTGGTCAGCACCGGTGCGATGCGGGACACGGATGTTGCCCGACTCTATGGCGAGCAGCATGGCGTCCCCTTTATCGACCTCACCGCCGAGCCACCCAACCTCACGCTTGCGAAAGTGGAGGCGCTTGATTTTTACCTGCGGGAGCTTTGCCTTCCCTGGCGGCGGCAGGGCGGCGAAACAGTCTGGGTTGCGGCTGATCCGGATGTCGCGCATGCGGCTATTGCCGAACATGCAGGCCGCTCGCAGCCGGTCTTCATTGCCACGCAGCGCGATATTAGGCGGGCGTTGCAGGCCGCCTTTTCGGAGTCGCTGACGGAGCGCGCCGTCTTCGGACTTCTCCGGCAGATGCCCGAAAGCTCCGCCGCCACGCGCCTCTCCACACCACAGATACACTGGCTCACCATCGGCCTGCTCACGCTTTTCTGTGTGGCGCTGGCAAATCCTTCGGGCCTTTTCAAAGCCGTGAACATCGCCACCGGCATGGTCTTTCTTGCTGTTGCGGCGCTTCGCTATGCGTCGATCTTTGTCGGGCTGCTTGCGCCCAGTACGAAGGAGGAGCGCGCCTTCCGCAATCACGGCACGCCGCCCGATAACGAATTACCTGTCTATACCGTCATGGTGCCGCTCTTTCGCGAGGCACGGGTGCTGCCCTTTCTTGCCGGTGCCTTGCGCGAGCTCGACTATCCAGCATCCAAGGTCGAAATCCTGCTACTCTTCGAAGAAGACGATGCCGAAACACTCGTAGCGGCCAAGGCGCTCGACCTGCCCGACCATTTCAACTTCATCATTGTTCCCAAAAGCCTTCCCCGGACGAAACCCAAAGCCTGCAACTTCGCGCTGCCCTTTGCGCGTGGCGAATATCTCGTCATTTATGACGCGGAAGATCTGCCCGAACCGCAGCAACTTAAAAAAGCCGTTGCCGCCTTTGCGCCTGGCGATGAGCGGCTCGCTTGCGTGCAGGCGCAGCTCAATTATTACAACTGGGATGAAAACTGGCTGACCCGGCAATTCGCAATTGAGTATGCCGCCTTTTTCGATCTGTTGCTGCCGACCATGGTGCGGCTTGGCCTGCCCATTCCGCTGGGCGGCACTTCCACCCATTTTCGTCTCTCCGCCTTGCGCGAGGCAGGCGCATGGGATCCCAACAATGTGACGGAGGATGCTGATCTCGGCATTCGTTTTGCCCTGATGGGCTATCGCTGCGGCATCATCCGGTCCACGACAGAAGAGGAAGCCAATTGCCGCTTGCCCAACTGGGTCCGACAACGTTCCCGCTGGATCAAGGGCTGGCTCCAGACCTATCTCGTGCGGATGCGCCACCCGCTGAAACTCTACAAGACGCTCGGGTTCAAGGGCTTTCTCGGCTTTCAGATTCTTGTTGGCGGATTCACGCTTTCCAACCTGGTTCATCCGCTCTTCTATGGATCGATCCTGCTATCTCTTGCATTCTCCACCGCCGACCCGGCTGAGGGCCGCGCGCTTGCCGTCTTCAATCTTCTGGTGCTGGTTTCTGGCTATGGGCTTGCGATCCTAGCCGGGCTTGCGGCTGTTTCTGCGCGCGGATTTTCCTCCCTTCTCGCGCACCCGCTGATGATGCCTGCCTATTGGCTTCTCATTTCCATCGCCGCCTATAAAGCGCTCTGGCAACTTGTGACGCGGCCTTTCCATTGGGAGAAGACCGACCACGGATTGAGCCGGATGTTGCCGCGACCAAAAAACCGCGAAAACCGGCGCTGAAAGGGATGGCGCTAACCAATCGCTAAGACTGCGAGGAGCATATTGGCAGCGCGCCACCACTAGTCGCCGAGAAAGACATATGCCACAAGCGCCTGCCCAAACTCGCCTGACAGTCGGCCCGGAAACCTATGCACAACTCGGTGTGCTGATCGTCGAAGACACGGTGTTCATGGCCAATATGCTGCGCGGCATTCTGAATGGACTCGGCGTGCGCAATATTTCCAGCGCCCGCTCCGGCGAAGATGCGCTGAGCGCACTGGTCCGCGGCAAGGTTGATCTTGCGATCATGGATGATCTGGAGCCGCCGCTTGACGGGCTTTCTGTCGTTCGCGCGATCCGCAATGCGGACGAAAACAATCTCGCAGGTACGCCCGTGATTTATCTCACGACGAAGCGAGAGCGCAGTGCCATCATCGAAGCACGGGACGCGGGCGTGACGGAAATTCTCTCCAAGCCCTTCTCTGCGCAACAGCTTATCGACCGTATCGAAATGGTGTTGACCCGGCCGCGCGCCATTGTCCGTACACCCGTTTTCACAGGCCCGGACCGCCGCCGCCGCGATGGCAAGACGCCGATACGACGCCGCGAAAGCGATCAGCGTAGCTAGCTCTTGCAGGCGTCGCGATATTCATCGCGCAGCAGATTCTTCTGCACCTTGCCCATTGTGTTGCGCGGCAGACTTTCCACAAAAAAGGCCCGCTTCGGTACCTTGTAGTTTGCGAGTTTGTCTTTCAGCCGAGCGATGACCGCCTCTTCGCCAAGGCTTGCGCCGGGGCGCAGCACGATGACAGCCACGCCTGCTTCACCGAAATCCGCATGAGGAACGCCGACAATGGCGGACTCTAGAACTTCCGGCATGTCGTCCACCATTTCCTCGATCTCTTTCGGATAGACGTTGAAGCCACCCGAAATGATGAGGTCCTTTGCGCGCCCGACGAGATGGACATAACCATCCGCGTCGATCATCGCGACATCACCGGTCTTGAACCAGCCGCCTTCTGCAAACTCCTCGGCTGATTTTTCGGGCATGCGCCAATAGCCGCTGAAGACATTCGGCCCGCGCACCTGAAGACCGCCCACCTCTCCCGCGTCAAGCTCCACGCCCTCATCTGACATGACACGCACTTCCGTGCCCGGCAGCGGAAAGCCGACCGTGCCGGCGCGACGCTCACCATCATAAGGGTTCGATGTGTTCATGCCGGTTTCGGTCATGCCATAGCGTTCGAGAATGGCCTGACCGGTACGTGCGCGGAACTCTTCGAATGTTTCGGCCAGAAGCGGTGCAGAGCCTGATGTGAAAAGCCGCATATGAGCGACAAGAGCGCGGCTGAAATCCGCGCCCGCGAGAAGGCGGGTATAAAAGGTTGGCACGCCCATGAAGCTTGTCGCGCGGGGTAATTCGCGGATCACCATATCGCGATCAAACTTGCCGAGCCAAATCATGCGAGCGCCTGCCAGAAGCGCACAGTGGCAGGCAACAAAAAGCCCATGCGCATGAAAGATCGGCAGCGCGTGGAGCAGCACATCCCTTTCCGTGAAGCGCCAGCCATCACGCAGCGCAAGCCCGTTGGAAGCGAGATTGCTGTGGCTCAACATCGCGCCCTTGGGCTTTCCGGTGGTGCCTGATGTGTAAAGAATCGCGGCGAGATCATTTGCCAGCACCGAAACAGGCGGCAATATCTCTGTCACCTGCTCCACCTCATCCATCA
>JBAYOU010000045.1:0-8348 GCA_041678065.1 Parvibaculum sp.
ACCGTCGAGATATGCACGCCCACCTTCTCAAAGACGCGGCCATGCATGATCGACATTTCGCCGCCGCCTTCATCCTTCGTGCCGTCGCCGCGTTTCCAGGGCGTGCGCACGAAGCGCCCGGCGGGCCTGTCTGCGAAGCTGCCGGTCAGTTCATCCTCCAGCTTCTCGAATTCGGCGCAGATCAGGTCGCGCAATTCGCGGAACCAGGCCTCGGCCCGGGCCTTTCGCTCAGCGGTCGTCTTGTCGTCGGTCATGGTCACTTCATTCTTGCTGGATTTCACCGTGCCTTACTTAGCCCCCGGAAAGCCATTTGTCTGCCGAAGCGCTTCTGTGAGAACCATCGCGGCTGCCACTGCCATGTTGAGAGAGCGGGCAGGGGGCTTCATCGGGATCGTCACCCGCGCATCCGCCGCCTGGTGGATGGTGTCCGGCACGCCCGCACTTTCCCGCCCTACCAGCAATATGTCCGAGGGTTTGAAAGTGAAGGCGGTGAAGGGCAGGGCGGCCTTTGTGGTGAGCAGCACGATTCGCGCGCTTGTCAGCCGGTTTGTTGAGAATGATTCCCAGCTTTCATGCCGGATCACTTCGCCCAACGCACCATAATCCATCGCGGCACGTTTCAGGTCCCGGTCGCCCCAGGGAAATCCGCAGGGCTCGATCACATCCAGAGGCACACCGAGACAAGCACCAAGCCGGATCAGTGTGCCCAGATTGGGTGGAATGTCGGGTTCATAAAGGGCTAATCGCATGAGCTTCTTCAAATGAGACGAGGTGCGGCGATGCGTCATCCTGCCACAGGGGCGGCGGGGCTGGACAACATGCCGATTGGATGCCACAAAACCACGCAACGTATGGGGCGAAAACAGGGGATTCGTCGGTCTTTCGTGCCATGCAGCGGTTTTTAAGGTGCCGTGTCCTCCCTGTTGAGAGGTGCTTCCTTGTCTCGGGGCATCGTTTCAAACTAATGGCCGGGCGGTGATTGCGGCAGTCGATCAATTCAACGAGGAGACCTGAACCGTGGCAGAAATCCACGCGGACGAGCCCACACGGCGCGATTTCCTTTATGTGGCGACAGGGGCGTTCGCTGCGGTCGGTGCGGCTGCAGCGATCTGGCCGTTGATCGACCAGATGAATCCTGATGCGTCGGTGCTGGCACTCGCCTCCGCCGAATTCGACCTCAGCGGCATTCCTGTTGGACAGGAAATCACGGTGAAGTGGCGCGGCAAGCCCATCTTCATCCGTCACCGGACGGAAGAGGAGATTGCGGCAGCCGATGCCGTTGATGTCGCATCGCTTCCTCATCCCGAAACCGATGATGAGCGCGTGCGCACCGGTCCGGGTGGTGAGCTTGAAAGGCAGTGGCTCGTGGTTGTCGGCATCTGCACCCATCTGGGTTGCGTACCGCTCTCCTATCGCGGCGAGTATGACGGCTATTTCTGCCCCTGCCATGGTTCGGTCTACGACACGTCAGGCCGTATTCGTAAGGGTCCGGCGCCGACCAATCTCGACGTGCCGCCTTACGAGTTCCTTTCCGACACAAGAATCAAGATCGGCTGAGGGGGCTGACAGATGAGCGGTGAAAGCACCTACACTCCCGGCAACGGGTTTACACGCTGGCTGGACTCGCGTCTGCCGGTCCTGCGTCTGGTCAATGACAGCTTTGTCGATTACCCGACGCCGAAGAACCTGAACTACTGGTGGACCTTTGGTGGCATTCTGAGCTTCTGCCTCGCGGTCCAGATCGTCACCGGCATCGTGCTTGCCATGCACTATGTGCCGACGACCGAGCTTGCCTTTGCGAGCGTCGAGAAGATCATGCGTGACGTGAACTACGGATGGCTCATCCGCTATGTCCACGCAAATGGCGCGTCGATGTTCTTCATCGCCGTCTATATCCATATGTTCCGCGGCCTTTACTACGGCTCCTACAAGGCGCCGCGCGAAGTGCTTTGGATTCTCGGCGTCCTGATCTACCTCCTGATGATGGCGACGGCTTTCTTCGGCTACGTCCTTCCCTGGGGTCAGATGAGCTTCTGGGGCGCAACCGTCATCACCAACCTCTTCGGTGCCATTCCGCTCGTCGGCGAAAGCCTGCGCACCTGGCTCTGGGGTGGTTTCGCGGTCGGCGATCCGACGCTCAACCGCTTCTTCTCGCTGCATTATCTCTTCCCGTTCCTCATCGCTGGCGTGGTCATTCTCCACGTCTGGGCGCTGCATGTGGCGGGGCAGGGCAATCCGGCGGGCATCGAAGTCAAGGACCCGAAGAAGGACACCGTTCCCTTCACGCCCTATGCGACCATCAAGGACGCGTTCGGCCTCGTCCTCTTCATGATCCTTTTCGCCTACTTCGTCTTCTTCAACCCGAACGGGCTGGGCGAGCCGGACAACTATATTGAAGCGAACCCGCTTTCCACGCCTGCGCATATCGTGCCTGAATGGTATCTGCTGCCCTTCTACGCGATCCTGCGTGCGGTGCCGGACAAGCTCGGCGGCGTCATCCTGATGTTCGGTGCGATTGCCATTCTCTTCGTGCTGCCCTGGCTCGACACGTCGAAAGTGCGCTCCGCACGGTTCCGCCCGCTTTTCAAGCAGTTCTTCTGGATCTTCGTTGTGGCATGCCTTGGCCTCGGCTATTGCGGTGGCCAGTCCCCGGACAAGATCCTGATTGCTGTGGGCGATGGCGGCTTCGACGTCACTGACCTGTCGCGTATCCTGACCATCTACTACTTCGCGCACTTCCTCATCGTGCTGCCCGTGCTCGGGCTGGTGGAAAAGCCGAAGCCTCTGCCGGAAAGCATCGCTGCGTCGGTGCTGCCTGCGAAGGCTCAGGACGAATCTGGAAGCTGAGGGGAGAGGTGAAAGTGAAAACGACAATGAAAACCATCTCCCGCGCCTTCTCGCTTGCCGCCGTTGCGGCGCTCGGTGCCGTGCTTCTGGCGGGTACACCCGCCAGCGCAGCCAGCGATACCGTTGCGCCGATCGACGTCAAGTGGTCCTTCGAGGGTGTGTTCGGCACCTATGACCGCGATGCTCTGCGCCGTGGTTACAAGGTCTACAAGGAAGTCTGCGCCGTCTGTCATTCGATGGAATATGTGAGCTTCCGCAACCTGGCTGAGCCGGGTGGTCCGGAATTCACGGAAGGTCAGGTCAAGACGCTCGCCGCCGAGATCACCGTTGTGGACGGCCCGAACTCCGACGGCGAAATGTATGAGCGTCCGGGTGAGCCGAAGGACCGTTTCCCTTCGCCTTATCCGAATGCTGAAGCCGCGGCTGCGGCGCTTGGTGCGGCAGCTCCCGACCTCTCGCTCCTCAACAAGGCGCGTCCGGGCGGTGCTGACTACGTCTATTCGTTGCTCGTCGGCTACGAGGAAGCACCAGAAGGCTTCGAAGTGACCGCGGGGTCCTACAATAAATATTTCCCCGGCCACATGATTGCCATGCCGCCGCCCCTCTCGGACGGCCAGGTAGATTATGAAGATGGCACGCCCAACACCGTCGAGCAGATGGCGAAAGACGTGACCCACTTCATGATGTGGACAGCCGAGCCGAAGCTTGAGCAGCGCCACAAGATGGGCTTTCAGGTGTTGATCTATCTGATCGCGCTGACCGGCATCCTCTATTTCGCGATGCGCAAGGTCTGGGCCGGCGCTCACTAATGCACACACCTTCTGATTGAAGGTAAAAGGGGTCCTTCGGGGCCCCTTTTTCTATGGTATCGGCTCACTGGTCTGATATATCGGGTCCGACTTCGTTTCGGCTTTTCCTATTTTGGAGGGGGAGCGGCGGGCTCAGTTCGGGAGAGATAGATCATTGACGAAGACAGTCCTCGGCGTAATCGGCGGCAGCGGCGTCTATGAGTTTCCGGGTCTGAAAAACGAACGCTGGCAGCGCGTCTCGACCCCCTGGGGCGAGCCTTCCGATGAACTGCATTTCGGTGAACTGCCAATCAGCGGCGGTCGGACTGTGGAGATGGTTTTTCTGCCACGTCACGGCCGCGGCCATCCTCATTCCCCCTCAAGCATCAACTACCGGGCAAATATCGATGCTTTGAAGCGCGTCGGCGTGACGGATATTCTCTCCGTCTCTGCTGTCGGCTCGCTCAAGGAAGAACTGCCGCCCGGCACTTTCGTCATTGTCGATCAGTTCATCGACCGCACCTTCGCCCGCGAGAAGAGCTTTTTCGGCGAAGGCTTCGTTGCCCATGTCTCCATGGCTGAGCCCGTCTGTGCACGCCTTGGCGACCACATCGAGGCCGCTTGCAAGGCAAACAATATCCCCCATGCGAGAGGCGGCACCTATCTCGTCATGGAAGGCCCGCAATTCTCCACTCTGGCGGAGAGCAATCTCTATCGTTCATGGGGCTGCTCCGTTATCGGTATGACCAACATGCCCGAAGCAAAACTCGCCCGTGAGGCGGAAATCTGCTACGCAACCGTCGCCATGGTGACGGATTATGATTGCTGGCATCCCGACCACGCGCATGTGGAAGTGTCGGATGTCGTGCGTGTGCTGGAAGAGAATGCGGGCAATGCGCGCGCGCTCATCCGCTCGATTGCGGAAAGCTTCGGGCCGGAGCGCACCCCCTCGCCACAGGGCTTTGACCGTGTGCTCGACACGGCTCTCATCACCGCTCCTTCCAAGCGCGAACCCGCCCTTGTGGCGAAGCTCGATGCCGTTGCGGGCCGGGTGCTCGGCGCCTGACGGTCGGAAGCATGACTCAAATGACCATCAAGAATTTCATTCGCACCATTCCGGACTATCCGTCATCCGGTATCCAGTTCCGCGATATCACCACGCTGCTTTCCGACCCGGCAGGTTTTGCCAATGCCGTGGACGGGCTGGTTGCACTCCATGCGGGGGCGAGATTCGATGTTGTCGCCGGCATTGAGGCCCGCGGCTTCATTCTCGGGGGTGCGGTGGCGCACAGGCTAGGTCTTGGTTTCGTCCCGGTCCGAAAAAAAGGTAAACTTCCCTGGAAGACGCTTGCGCAGGAATATGATCTTGAATACGGAACCGACACGGTCGAGATCCATGAAGATGCGCTGCAGCCAGGGGCGCGTGTTCTGTTGATTGACGATCTTATCGCGACAGGTGGCACCGCCGAAGCTGCGGTCAAACTCATTACGCGCGCAGGCGGCAATGTTGCGGCGGCCAGTTTTGTTATTGAATTGCCTGCATTGGGCGGGCGGCAGCGGCTCGAAGAGCTGAATATTGAAGTGCTGTCACTGTGTTCTTTTGAGGGACATTAAGCACGCTGATGGAATGGATCGCTGATCCGACGATATGGGCAGGCCTCACCACGCTGATTGTGCTGGAGGTCGTGCTCGGTATCGACAACCTCGTCTTTATCGCCATTCTGGCAGATAAACTCCCGCCCCATCAGCGTGACAAAGCGCGCCTCCTGGGGCTTTCGCTGGCGCTCATCATGCGCCTGCTGCTTCTCGCGAGTATTTCGTGGCTCGTCACGCTGACAACGCCACTCTTCAGCGTGTTCGGCTGGCCGTTTTCGGGGCGTGATCTCATCATGCTTGTGGGCGGGTTATTCCTGCTCACAAAAGCCGTGATGGAACTGCATGAGCGGCTTGAGCCGCCGCATGAATCCACTTCCGGCCCGAAGGTCCATGCGAGCTTCTGGGTAGTGGTCACGCAGATCATCGTCCTCGATGCCGTCTTCTCGCTCGACTCCGTCATCACCGCTGTCGGCATGGTGGACAGCCTGCCGGTTATGATGGCCGCGGTCATCATCGCGATCCTTGTGATGATGATTGCTTCGAAGCCGTTGATGACCTTTGTCAGCGCGCACCCCACAGTCGTGGTTCTCTGCCTCGGCTTCCTGATGATGATCGGCTTCAGCCTCGTTGCGGAAGGCCTCGGCTTCCACATTCCCAAGGGCTATCTCTACGCCGCCATCGGCTTCTCGATCCTGATTGAGTTCTTCAATCAGGTCATGCAGCGCAACAGCAAGCGCCGCGTTGAGGCGGGTCCGCTGCGCCAGCGCACGGCGGAAGCCGTGTTTCGCCTGCTTGGCGGTCGTGTGGAAGAAGAGGCGCTCGCCACAAATGGTGGTGCCGCACCCATGGCCGACGAGCATGTCTTCGGCGCGGAAGAACGCGTCATGGTGAGCGGCGTGCTTACCCTTGGCGAGCGGCAGGTCAGTTCCATCATGACGCCGCGCCCGGAAATCATCTGGATTTCGCTTGCCGCCGAACCGGAAAAAACGCTGGAAATCCTCCGCCACTCGTCGCACAGCCTCTATCCCGTCTGCCGCGACACGACAGATGACCTTGTGGGCTATGCGCGTGCAAAAAATCTGATGGAAGACCTTCTGAGCGAGGGCCGCATCAACGAAGAGCGCAGCATCCAGAGCCCGCTTGTCGTGCATGAAGGTCTCGGCGTGCTGAAACTTATGGAAATGTTCCGCACCTCTCATGCGCCTATCGCCTTCGTGACGGATGAATATGGCAGCATTGAAGGGCTGATAACGCCTGCGGACATATTGGAAGCGATTGCGGGCGAGTTCCCCGAAGATGCGGAAGACAATCAGCCCTGGCTTGAGAAGCTGGAAGATGGTCGCTGGCGCGTGGAAGGCTGGGCCGATGTCCGGCGTCTTTCATTCGAGATTGGCCGCCCGCTGGAAATGAGCGGCGATGACTTCTCCACCATCGCGGGCTATGTCATGTGGTATCTCGGCCGCGTGCCGGAACTGGGCGACAATGTGGAACATGACGGTCTCATCTTCACCGTCACGGGCATGGAAGGCCGTCGCATCACAAGCGTTGAAATTGCTGAACCACCGGCTGAAGCCGGGTGATCGCCCGGCCATACCGGAGTAGCTTATGAAAGTTGACGGCGTTCACTATCGGACCATCCGCGTCGCGGAGGATGGTTGGTCTGTCGAGATCATTGATCAGACACGCTTGCCCCATGAGTTCAGGCTTGTGCGCATTGAGACAATGAAGGATGCCGCTCGCGCCATCAGCGAAATGTGGGTGCGCGGTGCACCGCTGATCGGAGCAACGGCCGCTTATGGCCTTTGCCTCGCCCTGCGTGAAGATGCTTCAGATGAGGCGCTTGCCCGCGCCTATGATACGTTGCTCGCAACGCGCCCCACGGCGGTCAATCTCAAATGGTCGCTTGATGCGATGCGTGAGGCGATCGGCAAGGTTGGCACCAATACCCGCGTGGCAGCGGCCTATGCCGAGGCAGCGCGTCTTTGCGATGCGGATGTGGAAATCTGTCGGCGCATCGGCGAAAACGGGCTCGGCCTCATCCGTAATCGCGCGGCGGAAAAACCCGGCGAGACGGTCAACATTCTCACCCATTGCAATGCCGGCTGGCTGGCCTGTGTTGATTGGGGAACGGCGCTTGCGCCTATTTATATGGCGCATGATGAAGGTATCCCCGTCCACGTCTGGGTGGATGAGACGCGGCCTCGCAATCAGGGCGCGTCGCTCACCGCCTTCGAACTTGGTCGCCACGGCGTGCCGCATACTATCGTACCGGATAATGCAGGCGGTCATCTGATGCAGCATGGCCGCGTCGATATGTGCATCGTCGGCACCGACCGCACCACCGCAACGGGCGATGTGGCAAACAAGATCGGTACCTATCTGAAGGCGCTCGCCGCCGCAGCAAACAACGTGCCTTTCTATGTCGCGCTGCCGCACACAACAATCGACTGGTCACTGAGTGATGGCGTGCGCGAAATCGAAATCGAGAAGCGCAGCCCTCGCGAGGTCACGCATATGACAGGGCGCACAGAGGCGGGGGAGATCGTCACGGTAGAAATCTCCGCTCCGGGCAGCGATGCGGTGAATTATGGTTTCGACGTAACACCCGCAAACCTCGTCACAGCTCTCATCACGGAGCGGGGCGTATGCCCGGCCAGCCGCGAGGGGTTGTTGTCACTTTATCCTGAGCGCGGGTGACATTCATCGAGTCATTCCGGCGCAAGCCGGGCTCCACAAAAGCCCATCAATGAACCCCGGCTTGCGCCGGGGGACGGTGAGGTGGAGGGAAACCTACTTACCCAGCGCCTTCTCCAGCGCTTTCCTCACCTTCGGCGCATCGGGCTTTGTCGTGCTCGCAAACCAGTCCACCAGCTTGCCGTCCCGTCCGATCACATATTTGTAGAAGTTCCAGCGCGGCCGCGCGAGAAAGCCGCCTTGCGCACTGAGCCATTTGAAAAGCGGATGTGCGTCCGGCCCCTTCACATGCTCCTTGCTGGTGAGCGGAAAATCGACGCCGAAATTGATCTCGCAGAAACTGGCGATCTCGTCCGCATTGCCCGGCTCCTGATTGGCAAAGTCGTTGGACGGCACGCCCAGCACAACAAGCCCGTCATCAGC
>JBAYOU010000046.1:0-8300 GCA_041678065.1 Parvibaculum sp.
ACAACATAATCACCCGCACGAACCACCATGCCTGTCGGCACCTTGTAGTCATAGGGCTTCGGCAGTGCGAGAGGGATGAGCACACTCACCACTTCGCTCTGAAGCACATGACCTTCTGGCCGCTTTGTGGATATTTCGGATGCCATATGTTTCGGTACGGGTTACGCCGGGCAGAACCGGGGCAGAACGAAGGCAAAGCGCCCCGCTTCATACCGGATCGAAGCGACACCGTAACCCCTCGTAAAGCAAGAGCAACGACTGCATCTTGCGGAACGGCAACAAGCCCGGCAAAAGGGGGAGACGTTGGGCGCTGCTCTCGACTAGACTTGGGAAAAGCTGAAGCTCAGCCGCGCCCCAAGACCTACCGAAAAGACAATCAATATGAAATTCTTCGTCGATACAGCCGATATTGCCGATATTCGTGAACTCGCCGAGACCGGCCTTCTCGATGGTGTGACGACCAATCCGTCACTCATCGCAAAGTCGGGCCGCGATTTCCTTGAGGTCGTGAAAGAAATCTGCGACGTGGTGGAGGGTCCGGTCAGCGCGGAAGTGACAGCGCTCGATTCGCCCACCATGATCGCCGAAGGCCGCAAGCTCGCAAGCCTCGCCCCCAATATCGCGGTGAAGGTGCCGCTCACCTGGGACGGGCTCAAGACCTGCAAGGTGCTGACCGGCGAAGGCACCATGGTAAATGTGACGCTCTGCTTCTCCGCAAACCAGGCGCTGCTTGCCGCGAAGGCGGGTGCCACTTTCGTCTCGCCCTTTATCGGCCGCCTCGACGACATCAACCTCGATGGCATGGAACTGATCCGCGAGATCAGGGAAATCTATGACAACTATCCCGAGCTTGAGACGGAGATTCTCGCCGCATCGATTCGCAATGCGAACCATGTGAAGGAAGCAGCCCTTGCGGGTGCGGATGTCGCCACCGTGCCACCGGCCGTGCTGAAGGGCCTTGCCACCCATCCGCTGACAGACAAGGGGCTCGAAGCCTTCCTCGCTGATTGGCAGAAAACGGGTCAGAAAATTCTCTGAAGCAACTGCTTCACAAATACTTTGGAAACATATTTCGGGGGATGCTGCTGCCATGAGCCAGCACAATGACAGCACCGAAGCACGACGCGTAGACCAGCCCGGCACCGCCCTCTCCGCCGAGGAGGTGAAGGCCTATCTGCGTCTGCATCCCGAACTACTCGCCAATGATGCAGACCTTCTCGCGTCTATCGTTCCGCCTTCGCAATCGACCGGGCGCAACGTGCTCGACATGCAGCATTTCATGATCGGCCGGTTACAGAACCAGGTGAAGATGCTGCGCGATATCCAGTCCGAGCTCATCGAGGCGACATCGCTGAACAGCGTCGCGCGCGAGCAGGTTCACGCCGCGGCGCTCAAACTTCTTGATGCGCGCTCTTTTGAACATCTGATCGAATATATCACCTCACCAAATGGCCTTGCCCGCGTGCTCGGCATTCGTGCCGCGACCATCTGCATGGAAACAGCCAATGGCGTTTCCGGCATCGGCATTCGCGGTGTGCGCGTGCTGGAGCCGGGTGGCGTCGATCGCATTCTTGGCATGGGTGAGGGCTGCCGCCTCAGCGCGCATGTGCGGGGCAGCCGCGGTCTTTACGGCCATCTCGCAGACGAAGTTCATTCCGAGGCGCTGGTGCGGCTTGAAGTGTCGCCCGGCTCGCCGCCCGGTCTTCTTGCTCTCGGCGGTTTCGAGCCAGAACAATTCCACCCCGACCAGGCAGTGGACCTGCTCGAATTCCTCGCCCATGTCGTGCAGCGCTGTGTGCGCCAATGGCTCGACCTGCCACCGGCGCCCTGAGCGGCGCGCCCTCACCTGACGATGCCGCAAGAGCGGTGCCTGCCGCCGCGGATGCACAACAGCAGATCCGCGACTGGTACGCCCATCTCATGAGCGAGCGGCGGATGAGCGAGGCAACGCTCATCAATTATCACCGCGACATCACGCGCTTCTTCGAGTTCCTTGTGGATCATCTGGGCGGCGCGGCAAGCATTGATGATCTCGCAAAGCTTGAGCTGCGCGACTTCCGCGCCTTTATCAGCCATCGCCGCCGCGACGGACTGCAAAGCCGCTCCATCGCACGGGCACAATCAAGCGTGCGCTCCTTCTTCCGCTATCTCGACCGCGCGAAAATCATTTCCAACGCCGCAGTAACCGCACTGCGCTCGCCAAAGCTGCCCCATGCGCTGCCAAAGCCGCTGACGGAAAGGGAAGCAAAGACGCTCCTTAACGCGGCGAGCGGCACGGGAGATGCGGAAAGCTCCGCCGAAGAACCAAAGAAGGAGCCCGCATGGATTGCGCTGCGCGATGCAGCCGTGTTGACGCTTCTCTATGGCTGCGGACTTCGCGTGTCGGAAGCATTGTCGCTCAACCGCAAGGCGGCGCCGCTTGGCGAAACGCTGCGCATCATTGGCAAGGGCAACAAGGAGCGCATTGTACCCGTGCTTCCCGCTGCACGAGAGGCGGTTGAGAAATATCTGGCGCTATGCCCGCATGGCCTCCAACCCGATGACCCGCTTTTTGTAGGACTGCGTGGCAAAAGGCTCGATCAGCGGCACGTGCGCGAGGTGATGATCCGCCTTCGCCTGCGGCTCGACCTCCCTGAAAAGGCAAGCCCGCATGCGCTGCGCCACAGCTTTGCAACGCATCTCCTCGCGGGCGGTGGCGACCTTCGCGCGATACAGGAGCTGCTTGGCCATGCGAGCCTTTCAACCACGCAGATGTACACGGAAGTGAACACGGCCCGCCTGCTTGAGATCTATGACATGGCGCAGCAAAAGCGCGGCTGGGTGGTGGCCGTTAGCCTGAGCCCTGCACACACGATGCGGAAGGAAAATACCGCGCGCATCACGCTGCTAGAAGGGCTTGGCGTTGAGGGCGACGCACATATGGGCGTGACCGTCAAACATCGCTCCCGCGTTGCACGTGATCCCACTCAACCCAATCTGCGACAGGTGCATCTGATCCATGCTGAATTGCTGGATGAGTTGAAAGAGAAGGGCTTCACCATCGCACCCGGCGAGATGGGTGAGAATGTAACGACACGGGGAATCGATCTTCTCGCACTCGCCACCGGCACCGAACTTTACATCGGCGAGAACGCGGTGGTGAAAGTGACGGGGCTGCGCAATCCCTGCACTCAACTTGACGGGTTTCAACCAGGTTTGATGAAAGCGGTGCTCGACCGTGACGCAGAAGACAATCTCATCCGCAAGGCGGGCATCATGGGCGTGGTCGTGAAGGGCGGTGAAATCCGCCCCGGAGACACGATCCGCGCCGTGCCACCGGAAGGCGAAGCGGTGCCGATGCAGCCTGTTTGAGACACTCACTCCCCTATATCGTCATGGCCCGCTTTATGCGGGCCATCCACGTCTTTCCTTTTGGTCTTGCTGCAAAAACTGGATGGCCGGGTCAAGCCCGGCCATGACGAGGTTGGGTTGTTGGCGATGCAGGGGAGTGGCCTTCAACCCGTCTTACATATGGATCGGAAGACCCGTCACTGAGAGCGCGGCTTCCTTGATCGCTTCCGACATGGTGGGATGCGCGATGCACATGCGCGCCACATCTTCCGAGCTTGCGGAAAGCTCTATCGCGGTCACGGCCTGCGCAATCATCTCGCCGGCACCGACACCGATGATGTGAACGCCGAGAATGCGATCCGTCGTCTTGTCCGCAAGAATTTTGACGAAACCATCCGTCGTCTTGTTCGCCTTGGCGCGGCCATTCGCGGTGAAGGGGAACTTGCCGGAATTATACTCGATGCCCGCTTCCTTGAGCTGCTCTTCGGTCTTGCCGACACTCGCAACTTCGGGTGACGTATAAACAACGCCCGGAATGACATCGTAATTCACCGCGCCGTAATGGCCCGCAAGCCGCTCGGCGAGGGCCACGCCTTCTTCCATCGCCTTATGGGCGAGCATGGGCCCGGCAATCACATCGCCAATGGCATAGATGCCATCGACATTTGTTTTGAAGGAGGCGTCCACTTCCACACGCCCACGCGCATCGGTTTTCACGCCAACCTTGTCGAGGCCAAGCCCCGCCGTATAGGCAACACGTCCGATCGCGACCAGCACAACATCCGCTTCAAGCGTCTGGGCGTCCCCGCCCTTGGCGGGTTCGACCGTGACCTTGAGGCCCGATTTCTGCTTCTCGACTTTCGTGACCTTGCTGCCGGTCTTGAAGGTGAAACCCTGCTTCTTGAGGATGCGCGTGAAATTCTTCACGATCTCGCCATCCATACCCGGCAGAATATTGTCGAGATATTCAACGACAGTGACTTCCGCACCGAGGCGGCCCCAGACGGAACCAAGCTCAAGCCCGATCACACCGCCGCCAATGACAAGCAGCTTGCCTGGCACCTTGGAAAGTGAAAGCGCGCCGGTGGAAGAAACAACCGTCTTCTCGTCAATCTCCACGCCCGGAAGCTGCGCTACATCAGACCCCGTGGCGATGACGATGTTCTTTGCTTCAAGCGTACGGCCCGCTACAGACACCTTGCCCGGTGCCATGATACTGCCTTCGCCCTTCACCCATTCGATCTTGTTCTTCTTGAAGAGGAACTCGATACCCTTGGTGTTGCCGTCAATCGCTTCATCCTTGAAGGCGATGAGCTGCTTCAGATTGAGCTTCGGCTTCGAAACATCAATGCCCATGCCCGCAAAGCTTGTTCCCGCTTCGTGGAAAAGCTCGGACGCATGGAGCAGCGCCTTGGAAGGGATGCAACCGACATTGAGGCAGGTGCCGCCCAGCGCGTCGCGTTTCTCGACAACGGCCACGCTGAGGCCAAGCTGGGCCGCCTTGATCGCGCATTCATAACCGCCGGGGCCTGCACCGATCACCACAAGGTCGAAAGCATCCGCCATGACATCACCTCAAAGGTCGAGCAGCAGACGCTGCGGGTCTTCCAGAACATCCTTCACGCGCACAAGGAAGGTCACGGCCTCCTTGCCATCGACGATGCGGTGATCATAGGAGAGCGCGAGATACATCATCGGGCGGATTTCGATCTTGCCGCCAATGACGACCGGGCGTTCCTGGATCTTGTGCATGCCGAGAATGCCCGATTGCGGCGCATTCAGGATCGGCGTGGACATGAGCGAACCATAGACACCACCATTGGAGATGGTGAAGGTACCGCCCTGCAAATCCTCAAGCTTCAAGGCACCGTCGCGTGCGCGCCGACCAAGATCGTTGATCGTCTTCTCGATGCCTGCGAGCGACAGGTCCTGCGCATCGCGCACCACCGGCACAACAAGCCCGCGATCCGTACCGACCGCAACGCCGATATTGTAGTAATTCTTGTAGACGAGGTCGTCGCCATCAATTTCCGCGTTGACGGCGGGGATTTCGCGCAGCGCATGGATGCACGCCTTTACGAAGAAACTCATGAAGCCGATGCGCACACCATGCTTCTTCTCGAAGAGGTCCTTGTACTGCGAGCGCAGCGCCATGACATTCGTCATATCCACCTCGTTGAAGGTGGTGAGCATGGCAGCGGTGTTCTGCGCGTCCTTGAGGCGCGTTGCGATGGTCTTGCGCAGGCGCGTCATCCGCACACGCTCTTCACGCGCGCCCTGATCGGCGGGCGCCGGGGCGCGGACTTCTGCGGGTGCGGTTGAAGCTGCGGGTTTGGCCGCGCTCTTTGCAGCAGCGGCTTCCTCCGCATCCGCCTTGGTCACACGGCCACCCTTGCCCGTGCCTTCAATGGCGGAAACATCGAGATCATTTTCAGCGGCCACGCGGCGCACGGCGGGGGAAGGCGTCGCATCGGCAGGCTTGGCGGGACCCGCTTCCTGCTTCTTCGGCTCTTCCTTCTTCACCTCGGCCTTCGCTTCCGCCTTTTTCGGCTCTTCCTTCTTCGGTGCAGGTGCTGCGCCCTTGCCCTCATCAAGCTGACCGAGCAGCGCACCCACTTCCACTGTCTCGCCATCCTTCACAAGGATTTCGGAGAGAACCCCGGCGGAAGGTGCGGGCACTTCGACCGTTACCTTGTCCGTCTCCAGTTCAACAAGCGGCTCATCAGCCTCGACCCTGTCACCTGGCTTCTTGTACCACTGGGCGACCGTCGCCTCGGTCACCGACTCGCCGAGCGTGGGCACGCGAATTTCCGTTGCCATCTGCTTTGCCGCCTTTCCGGTCTCTTGTCTCTCCGGCGTCAGGATCAGTCGATCCTGAGCGCCTCGGAGAGAAACTGGTTGAGTTCCTGATTATGTTTGCTGATGAGGCCCGCCGCCGTGGAGGCCGAAGCTGAACGACCCACATAGGAGGCGCGCCGATAGCGCGTGCCCAGATGGTCGAGCACCCATTCAATATTAGGCTCCATGAAGAACCAGGCGCCCATATTTTTCGGCTCTTCCTGACACCACACGAACTCCGCATCGGGGAAGCGCGCCAGCTCCGTCATCAGCGACTTTGCCTGGAACGGATAAAGCTGCTCCACACGCATGAGATAGATGTCGTCGATGCCGCGCCGCTCGCGCTCTTCATAGAGGTCATAATAGACCTTGCCCGAGCAGAGCACGACCCGCTTGATCTCCTTGTCCGCCACCAGCTTGATCTTCTGATCGGGCAGAATTTCCGCATCATCCCACAACACGCGGTGGAACGAGGAGCCGGGCCCGAATTCGCTCAGCTTCGACACGCAGCGCTTGTGACGCAGCAGTGATTTCGGCGTCATGAGGACCAGCGGCTTGCGGAACTTGCGGTGCATCTGCCGCCGAAGAATATGGAAATAATTCATCGGCGTGGTGCAGTTCGCAACCTGCATATTGTCTTCAGCGCAAAGCTGGAGATAACGCTCGAGGCGGGCCGAAGAATGCTCCGGCCCCTGACCTTCATAGCCATGCGGCAGCAGCATCACGAGGCCAGACATGCGCAACCATTTGCGCTCACCAGACGAGATGAACTGGTCGATCACCACCTGCGCGCCATTGGCAAAGTCGCCGAACTGTGCCTCCCAAAGCGTCAGCGCATTAGGCTCGGCAAGGCTGTAGCCATATTCGAAGCCAAGCACGGCCGCCTCTGAAAGCATCGAGTTGATGACTTCATACTCGGCTTGCGTCTCGGAGATGTTGTTCAGCGGCACATAGCGATCCTCCGTTCTCTGATCGTTGAGAACGGAGTGACGCTGCACGAAAGTGCCGCGCTCGGAATCCTGACCCGAGAGGCGGACCTTGTAGCCCTCTTCGACCAGCGAGCCGAAAGCAAGCGCTTCCGCCGTCGACCAGTCGATATTCTCGCCCGTCTCGATTGCCTTGCGCCGGTTTTCAATGAAGCGCTGAACGGTCTTGTGAACATGGAAGCCTTCGGGCACTTCCGTGATCTTTCGGCCGATCTCCTTCAGCTTTTCGATCTCGACAGCCGTTTCACCACGGCGTGCCTCCCCCTCGGCGCGGCCAAGCCCCGCCCAGCGCCCGTCAAGCCAGTCGGCCTTGTTCGGGCGGAAGGTGCTCGCCGCCTCGAACTCTTCCTCGAGCAGCGCGCGAAAAGCGGCAACGCGCTCTTCCACTTCTTCCGCCGTGATGAGCCCCGCCTCGACAAGTCGCGTCGTGTAGATTTGCAGCGTCGTCGGATGATCCTTGATCTTCTCGTACATGAGCGGCTGCGTCATGCTCGGATCATCGCCTTCATTATGGCCGAAGCGGCGATAGCAGAACATGTCGATCACGACCGGGCGATTGAAACGCTGACGGAATTCCGTCGCGATTTTCGCCGCATGGACTACCGCTTCCGGGTCGTCGCCATTCACATGGAAGATCGGCGCCTGCACCATCTTCGCCACATCGGAGGGATAGGGCGAGGAGCGGCTATGGATCGGGCTCGTGGTGAAGCCGATCTGGTTATTGATAATGAAATGGATCGAGCCGCCAGTGCGGTGCCCCTTCAGATCAGACAGGCCGAGACATTCGGCAACGATGCCCTGGCCCGCAAAGGCCGCATCGCCGTGAATGAGAAGCGGGATGACACTCTTGCGCTGGCGGTCCTTGTGCTGGTCCTGCTTCGCGCGCGCCTTGCCGAGCACTACCGGATCAACGATTTCAAGGTGAGAAGGGTTCGCGGTCAGCGACAGATGAACCTTGTTGCCATCGAATTCGCGATCCGACGAAGCGCCGAGGTGATATTTCACGTCACCCGAGCCATCCACATCTTCCGGCGTGGAAGAACCACCCTTGAACTCGTGAAAGACGGCGCGGAACGGCTTCGACATCACATTGGTGAGAACATTAAGGCGACCACGATGCGCCATGCCGAGCACGATTTCCTTCGC
>JBAYOU010000047.1:0-8281 GCA_041678065.1 Parvibaculum sp.
CCCTTACCGCCACTTCGTGACGGAAGCTGGGGATAAGCCGAGAAACGGGGTACCGGCCCCAAGGGGGGCGGGTTATAAGGATCAACCGTCTTCAGGCTGGCCGGGCAAAGCGGCCTTGGACGAGGGGTTTTCAACATTTCGGATCGGATGCAACAGGCAGTCATGACCGGGGCGCCTACCGAGAGCGACGCTGACAGCGGTGTCACGCCGGATGCCGCCTCGACTTTCGAGGAAGGCGCGCCGCGCGTTGCTGTGGAGCCGGATGAGAATACGCTGATCGTCGACCTCGACGGGTTCGAGGGGCCGCTCGACGTGCTGCTCATGCTTGCGCGCAACCAGAAGGTCGATCTCACCCGCATCTCGATCCTCAAGCTTGCCGAGCAATATCTCGACTTCATCACGCAGGCGCGGCGGATGGAGCTTGATCTCGCTGCCGACTACCTGGTCATGGCGTCGTGGCTTGCTTTTCTGAAATCCAAACTGCTGCTGCCGCCGCCCGAGGAAGAAGAGGGGCCGAGCGGCGCGGAAATGGCGGCGCGGCTCGCCTTCCAGCTTCAGCGCCTCGAAGCAATGCGCAAGGTTTCGCAAGAGATATTCAATCGGGCCTGCCGGATGGGCATCCACGTCTTTCAGCGCGGGGCGCCGGAAGGTATTCGCCTTATAAAAACAAGCGAGTATCAGGGAACGCTCTACGATCTTCTCAAGGCTTATTCCGACCAGCGCCTCAAAGGCCAGGAGACGAAATGGGAGCCGAAGAAGCTTCCTATCATGGCCATTGAGGCAGCCCGCCACCGGCTTGAACGCATGATGGGGATGATGTTCGACTGGGGCCGCATGGAAAGCTTCCTGCCGCTTGAGGAAATGACGCCTGCGCTTCGTCGCTCGGCTATTGCGAGCACGTTGAGCGCGGCGCTTGTGCTCGCCAAGGACGGGCTGATGGAAATCCGCCAGACCGGCGCTTTCAGCCCGGTTTTCGTTCGCCGCCGTGAGACGCCCCCCGATCCACTGCCTTCCGATGCGGAAGACATGCCTGAAAAGACTGAAGAAGAATGAGCGACGAGAACAATGTGAACGAAGCTGACGAGCAGGCTGAAAACACCAATGGTGATGAGGGCTTGCCGCCTGAGGTTGAATCAGAAGATGAGGCGCTTGACGCTGCCTCTCAGGATGAGGATGCCACGGATGATGCCCTAGAGGATGCGGACGAGGACGGCGTGGACACAGAAGAGGACGGCGAGGAAGCTGAAAACGTCGTTCGCTTCCCCGGCAATGCGACGGACCATGCACAATTGATGCGGATGGTCGAGGCGCTGCTTTTTGCCGCCGCCGAGCCGCTCGATATCGACAGCATTGCGAGCCGCCTTCCTGAAGGCGCGGATGTCGGGGCGATCATCGAAGATCTGCAGAAGCTCTATGACACGCGCGGGGTCCAGCTCGTTCGCATTGCCAATAAATGGATGTTCCGCACTGCGGATGATCTTGCCTTCCTGATGGAGCGGGAAGCGGTGGAGCAGAAGAAGCTCTCCCGCGCGGCGATGGAGACGCTGGCGATCATCGCATATCATCAGCCTGCGACACGGGCCGAGATCGAAGAAATCCGTGGCGTCTCTGTTTCCAAAGGCACTCTGGATGTGCTGATGGAGACAGGCTGGGTCCGGCTTCGCGGCCGCAAGCGCACGCCGGGGCGCCCCGTTACCTATGGCACGACGGAGGCCTTTCTTGTTCATTTTGGGCTGGAGAGTATTGGCGATCTGCCGGGTCTCGATGAACTAAAGGCCGCGGGCCTTCTCGATGGGCGCTTGCCGCCGGGCTTCGACATACCGACGCCAAGCGAAACGGGCGGGGATGGCGACGGCGATTTCTCGGAGAATGAGCCGGAAGAATATGGTGCGGCGCTTGACGACCATCTTTCTCAGGAGCAGACAGACGAAGAGTAAGCGCGGTTTTTCAATTCCGCTCACTTCAAGTGGCCCCTCAGCTTCCGGCGAAAGGCTCTTTAACCATTGAGGCTTATGGCGAAATTTTGAAGTTTTTTGTTGGGTGTGACTTTCAAAGTCGTGAGTTGCTGTCGCAATTTTCTCGTGCAACGCTCATATTGGCGCAAAGGTAGCGCTTCAATCAGAGCCGGGCGCGGCTGCTGGCGTCCCTGGAGACAAAAATGCTGAGTACATGGAATGTTTTGCTCATTATCGCGCTGGTCGTGCTCCTGTTTGGTCGGGGCAAGATTTCCGACATGATGGGCGATGTGGCCAAGGGTATTCGCAGCTTCAAGAAGGGGCTCGCGGATGAAGACGAGGCTGTGAAATCCGAACCCAAGACGATTGACGCATCCGTCTCACGCGAAGAAAGCGTCGATACGAAGAACAAGGCGTCGCACGGTTAAGGGTCACTAACGCCACCATCGAAACGCATTTCGGGTGGGGCGAGGACTCAGGACTCTCATGTTTGATCTCGGCTGGTCAGAACTGCTGCTGGTAGCGGTGCTTGCGATTATCTTTGTTGGTCCGAAGGACCTGCCAAAGATGATGCGTACGGTCGGGCAGTATGTCGCCAAGATGCGGGCGATGGCGCGAGAGTTTCAGAGTTCCTTCGATGAACTGGCCCGTGAGACGGAACTGGACGAACTTCGCAGGGAAGTTTCCGCACTGAAAGATCAGGCGACGAGTCCGCTGCGCGGCCTGAAGGACGAAATCATCAAAACCACGCCGAAAAAGGACGCGCCCGCCGCTGCCGCTGAGCCGCCAAAGCCGCTGCCGCTCAACACGGATGGCCTGACGGACGGGATTGTAGAAACGATCCGCGAGGCGGAGGCGGTAGAAGCCTATGGTACGGAAAAGCCGGTAGCGCCTGATGAGGCGACCAAAGGAACAATCGCCGGACAGGGCAAGGAATGAACGCTCGAGCTACCGGGCCTGCTCCCGATCCGAACCACGAAGATGAGATCGAGGCTTCTCGTGCGCCGCTGATGGCGCATCTGATCGAGCTGCGCTCGCGCCTCATAAAGGTGATGATCGCCTTCATCATCGCCTTTGCAGTCTGCTTTTTCTTCTCCAAGGATATCTTCAATTTTCTGGTCGAGCCCTATAACCGCATTGTGGCGGTGGAGGGCGGTGCGCATCTGATCTACACCGCGCCGCAGGAGTTTTTCCTGACGCAGCTGAAGATGTCGTTCTTCGGTGCTGTGTTCATTGCCTTTCCGGTCATCGCGTCGCAGGTCTATATGTTTGCCGCGCCGGGGCTTTATCGGCATGAGCGTAACGCCTTCATTCCCTATCTGCTGGCTACGCCCGTCCTGTTCCTGATGGGCGCAGCGCTTGTCTATTACGTAGCGCTGCCACTCACGCTCAACTTCTTCATGAGCATGCAACAGACAGGGGAAGATGGGCGAGCCGTCATCGAGTTGCTGCCGCGCGTGAGCGAATATCTCAATCTGGTGACGGCGTTTATTCTGGCCTTCGGCATCTGCTTCCAGTTGCCGGTCATCCTCACGCTGTTGGCGCGGGCGGGCTTGGTGAACTCCGACCAGCTTCGCAGGGGCAGGCGTTATGCAATCGTCATCATTTTTGTCATCGCGGCCTTCCTGACGCCGCCTGACATTTTCAGCCAGATCGCGCTCGGTGTACCGACGCTGCTACTCTACGAAATCTCTGTTCTGGGTGTACGCATGATGGAGAAGAAGCGGGCGCAGGAAGAAGCCGAAAAGAACGAAGCCTGAGCTTTGGCTGCTGTTCCGGGCCTCTCCGGTCTCCTGTGAAATCGCCTCTTCTGGACGCTCCGGGCCATCCCGCGTATACAGAGCGCCGAAAATGGACCGAGTGACGGCGGGCTGATTCGGCTCCTCCGACCTCATTGAACGTCCCCCGAAATCTCTTCTTCAGAGGTGTCATGTTCGACATCAAGGCCATCCGCGATGACGCTCAGGCTTTCGATGCGGGTCTCGCCAAGCGCGGGCTCGAACCGGAGGCTGCGCGCCTCATCGAAATAGACGAGCGCCGCCGCAAGATCATCACGTCTTTGCAGGAGATGCAGCAGCGCCGCAACGATGCTTCAAAGCAGATCGGGCAGGCCAAGGCGAAGAAGGATGAGGCGCTTGCGCAGCAATTGATGGCGGAAGTCTCCAACCTAAAGGCCGCGCTGCAGACCGCCGAAGAGGAAGAGCGCAAGGTCAATGCGGAGCTTCACGCGGCGCTTGCCTCGATCCCGAACATTCCGCAGGACGATGTACCGGTCGGGCCGGATGAGAGCGCCAATGTGGTGCGCCATAGCCACGGCAAAGCGCGCGAGATGAACTTCGTCGCGAAGGAGCATTTCGAGCTTGGTGAGGTGCTTGGCCTCATGGATTTCGAGACGGCGGCGAAGCTCTCCGGCGCGCGCTTCACGGTGCTGCGCGGCCCGCTTGCGCGGCTTGAGCGCGCCATCGGCAATTTCATGGTCGATCTCCACACCAGCGAGTTTGGCTATGAAGAAGTCATGCCGCCGCTGATGGTGCGCGACGATGCAATGTTCGGCACGGCGCAGTTGCCGAAGTTTGCCGATGATCAGTTCGCGACATTCAAGGGCGAGACGCGGGACGATCAGGAGAAATACTGGCTGATCCCGACCGCCGAAGTGCCGCTGACAAATCTTGTCCGCGAGAGCATTCTTTCCGAAGAAGAACTGCCGAAACGCTTCACCGCCTATACGGCCTGTTTCCGCGCGGAAGCAGGCGCGGCGGGGCGCGATACGCGCGGCATGATCCGTCAGCATCAGTTTTCCAAGGTGGAACTCGTTTCCATTACCGCGCCGGAGAAATCCGGCGAGGAACATGAGCGGATGCTTGCTTGCGCCGAGGAAGTGCTGAAGCGGCTCGATCTGCATTATCGCGTGATGGTGCTTTCCACCGGCGATATGGGATTTGCCGCGCGCAAGACCTATGACATCGAGGTCTGGCTGCCGGGGCAGAATGCTTATCGCGAGATTTCGTCTTGTTCCGTCTGTGGCGACTTTCAGGCGCGCCGCATGAATGCCCGCTACCGGCCGAAGGGCGAGAAGAACACACGCTTTGTCCACACGTTGAATGGCTCCGGCCTTGCGGTGGGGCGGACGCTTGTGGCTGTCATGGAAAATTACCAGCAGGAAGATGGCAGCATCGCCGTGCCGGATGTGTTGAAGCCCTATATGGGCGGGTTGGAGGTTATCTCGCGTAATGGCTAGGACAGCTAAGAAGGGGTTGCGGATTCTGGTCACGAATGATGACGGCATCCATGCGCCGGGACTGAAGGCGCTGGAGCGGATTGCGCGCAAGCTTTCTTCCGATGTCTGGGTTGTCGCGCCGGAGGATGAGCAGAGCGGTTCTGCCCATTCATTGTCGCTCGCCAATCCGCTGCGTGTGCGCAAGCTCTCGACTTACAAGTACGCGGTGAAGGGCACGCCGTCCGACTGCGTGTTGATGGCGGTACGCCACATCATGAAGGACAAGCAGCCGGATCTCGTTCTGTCGGGGGTCAATCGCGGCCAGAACATTGCCGATGATGTGACCTATTCGGGCACCATCGCAGCCGCGATGGAAGGCACGCAGCTCGGTATTCCTTCCATTGCGCTCAGCCAGGCGTTCGGCTTTGGCGGCAACACGAATGTGAAATGGGCGACAGCGGAGCATTTCGCGCCGGATATTGTGAAGCGACTTGTTGCGGCAGGGTGGCCGGAAGAGGTGCTCATCAACGTCAACTTCCCCGATGTGGTGCCGGCTTCCGTCACCGGCATCGAAGTGACGCGGCAGGGCAAGCGCGACCAATCGCTTGTGCGGGTGGAAGAGCGGATCGATGCGCGAAACAACCCTTATTACTGGCTGGGTTTCGAGCGAATTCTCAGCAACCCGCCACAGGGAACTGATTTGCGGGCGATCTATGAGGGGCGCATCTCTGTAACGCCACTTCACATGGATCTCACCCATACGCGGACATCAAAGGCGCTTGGGGAGGCACTGGGCACACTTTCCCGGCCACGCAAGCCGCGGAAAAAAGGCTGACGGATTCTCGTGAGCGAAACGGTCATGGACGAAATCGAGCACGAGAAGATCGAACTCATCATGGGGCTCAGGCGGCAGGGCATCCGTGACAAGCGGGTGCTTTCTGCCATTGAGCGGGTGCCGCGCGAAAAGTTCATCGCGGGCACATTTCGCAAGCAGGCCTATGAAGATCACGCGCTGCCGATCGAGTGCGGGCAGACGATCAGCCAGCCTTACATCGTCGCTTACATGACCGAGCAGTTGCATGTCGGTGAGCGGATGAAGGTGCTCGAAGTGGGCACTGGTTCTGGTTACCAGGCGGCGGTGCTCGCGCGGCTTTGCCGCCGGGTCTATACGGTGGAGCGGTACCGGACGCTGCTCAACGATGCGCTTCAGCGATTCGATGATTTGCGCATTCACAACATCACCGCGCGGGTGGGCGATGGCGCGAAGGGCTGGCCGGAACAGGCGCCATTCGACCGAATTATCGTCACAGCCGCCGCACCTGCTGTACCGCAATTGCTGGTAGATCAGTTGAAGGAGGGCGGCTTGATGGTTGTTCCTGTTGCTGTTTCAGGCAGCCGCGGGGAGCAGAAACTGGTGCGGATCGAGCGGACGGCGGAAGGGGTGAATCGGGAAGAGCTTCTGCCTGTGCGTTTCGTGCCGCTGGTCGAGGGTGTTGCCAAGGAGTCCTGAACGGCGAATTCTGGCTTGATGGCGGCGGAGGCGACGAGGCCCAGATGGGACGGAGCGGCGTGAAATGGCGGGTGGCGAGGCGGGGGGCAGTGCTCTCACTGGCGCTTCTCGTGGCGGCGTGCGGCGGCGGCGAACGTCCCTGGTGGGATGAAAGCGGCAGTGGTCGACGCGCGACGCAGCCCATGGCTCGGCCCGTTCAGCCGGTGCAGCCCGGCGGCACCTATGTCGTCCGGCGCGGCGATACGGTTTATAGCATTGCCCGCGCGCATGATGTGCCGGTTCGCTCGCTGATCGACACCAACCGCCTGAGCGCGCCCTACCGGATCGAGGTCGGGCAGAAACTCGCCATCCCAGCCGGTCGCTTCCATGTCGTGCAGCGAGGCGACACGGTTTACAGCATCTCGCGGCAATACAATGTCGACATGGCGTCGTTGACGAGCCTCAACCGGCTTCCGCCGCCCTATACGATCAAGCTCGGCGAAAAACTGCAGGTACCGTCTCAGCGGCAGGGGGCGCAGAGTGCTGCAGGTTCACCGTCAACGGGCGGCTCTGCCGGTGTGCCGCTTGCCCGGCCTGGGGCTGCGGCGGGCGGAGCGATTGCCACTACCACCACACCGTCAAAGGCACCGACCGTTGCGAAAGACCCGCTGCCTGCGCCGCCCGCTGCGGTGGGCGCCTTCCAGTGGCCGGTGCAGGGCCGCATCCTTTCAAGCTTCGGTCCCAAGGCGAACGGGCTTCACAATGATGGCGTGAACATCGCCGCAGAAGTGGGTGCGCCCGTAAAGGCCGCACAAAGCGGCGTGGTCGCTTATTCGGGCAATGAGTTGAAGGGCTATGGCAATCTGCTGCTCATCCGGCATGACAATGGCTGGATGACGGCCTATGCCCATAACAGCAAGCTGCTCGTGCAGCGCGGCGACACGGTGGTTCGCGGTCAGACCATCGCTCAAGCAGGCAATTCCGGCAGCGTGGTTACGCCGCAGGTCCATTTCGAAATCCGCAAGGGCGCGAAGGCGATCGATCCGAATACGGTTATAGGCAGCATGTGAAGGCCTGCCTCAGCCAAGTGTCTGGCCGAGACGACCTGCAATGTCCTGAATGAATTGCCACGCGACGCGACCTGAGCGGGCACCGCGCGTTGCCGACCATTCAATGGCCTCGGCTTCAAGTTGCGCATCGTCGATCTTCAGCCCGTAATGGCGGGCGTAGCCGCGGACCATTTCGAGATAGTCGTCCTGGCTGCAATTATGGAAGCCAAGCCAGAGGCCGAAACGGTCGGAGAGGGAGACTTTCTCTTCCACGGCTTCGGACGGGTTGATGGCGGTGGACCGCTCATTCTCCATCATATCGCGCGGCATGAGGTGGCGGCGGTTCGAGGTCGCGTAGAACAGCACGTTGCGCGGGCGGCCTTCGATGCCGCCTTCAAGGACAGCTTTCAGCGATTTGTAGCTGGTGTCGTCATTGTCGAAGGAAAGATCATCGCAGAAAACGATGGCGCGGCGCTTCTCATTGCGAAGCAGCGACATGAGGCGCGGCAGGCTTTCAATATCCTCCCGGTGGATTTCGATGAGGATGAGGCTGCCCGGCATTTCCGCATTC
>JBAYOU010000048.1:0-8185 GCA_041678065.1 Parvibaculum sp.
ATGGAACCATTATCGCGCGTGCGGGCAATCGCACGCTGGAACTGAAAGACCCGACCGCCCATGCCGAAATCCTCGCCATCCGCGAGGCTTGTCGCATTGTGGGATCAGAGCGGCTTATCGGTTGTGATCTCCATGTGACGCTGGAACCTTGTCCCATGTGTGCGGGGGCTATCTCATTTGCGCGGCTCAGGCGGCTTTATTATGGCGCTGCCGATGAGAAGGGTGGCGGTGTGGATCACGGCCCCCGCATATTCACGCAACCTACCTGCCATCATCGACCGGATGTGTATGGGGGTATCAGCGAGCGGCGTGCGGCCACGCTCCTGCGAGATTTTTTTGCAACGCGGCGTGATTAAGACCGCATTTTGCCGCGGGCGGCTTTGTGCGTGATTTGCAGCCGCTAACCCGCTAGAGTGCCTGCATTCGACATTGAGACGAGGGTTTCCGCCCTCGGTCCAGAAGTCCAAGGGGAGAAGGATGAATTTCGACCATAACGACAAGACAAAAGAACTGATTGCTCGCCTCGAGAAATTCATGGATGAGCACATCTATCCGAATGAGCAGACCTATGCTGACCAGATGGACGCTTTCCGCGCGGCAGGTAATCCGTGGCAGGTGCCGCAGATCCTCGAAGATTTGAAGCCGAAAGCCAAGGAAGCTGGCCTCTGGAATCTCTTCCTGCCGGAATCGGAGCGCGGTGGTGGCCTGACCAACCTCGAATATGCGTCGCTTTGCGAAATCATGGGCCGCGTCGGCTGGGCGTCCGAAGTGTTCAACTGCTCGGCACCCGACACCGGCAACATGGAAGTGATCGAGCGCTACGGCAATGAGCGCCAGAAGAAGGAATATCTGGAGCCGCTGCTCGAAGGCAAAATGCGTTCTGCCTTCCTGATGACGGAACCGGACGTTGCCTCTTCCGATGCAACCAACATCTCCACCCGCATCGAGCGCGATGGCAATGAGTATGTCATCAATGGTCGCAAGTGGTGGTCGTCGGGGGTTGGCGATCCGCGCTGCAAGATCGCGATTGTCATGGGCAAGACCGATCCGAAGGCTGATACCTATCGCCAGCAGTCGCAGATCCTCGTGCCGCTTGATGCGCCGGGCGTGAAGGTCGTCCGTATGCTTCCTGTGTTCGGCTATGACGACGCTCCGCATGGCCACGCCGAAGTGATCCTCGAAAATGTCCGCGTTCCGGCTGAGAACCTGCTTCTCGGCGAAGGTCGCGGCTTCGAGATCAGCCAGGGCCGCCTCGGGCCGGGCCGCATCCATCACTGCATGCGCACCATCGGCGTTGCAGAGCGCGCGCTGGAAATCATGGTGAAGCGCCTGCTCACCCGCGAGGCTTTCGGCAAGAAGATCGCTGATCACTCCGTCTGGGAAGAGCGCGTTGCGCGTGCGCGTATCGACATCGAAATGGCGCGCCTGCTCACGCTGAAGGCTGCCTATATGATGGATACGGTCGGCAACAAGGTCGCCCGCGCCGAGATCGCGATGATCAAGGTGGCGGCACCGAACATCGCCCTTCGTGTCATCGACGACGCGATCCAGGCGCATGGCGGTGGCGGTGTGACGACCGATTTCGGTCTCGCCCGTATGTATGCCGGTATGCGGACGCTCCGCCTCGCGGATGGTCCGGACGAAGTGCATGCCCGCACCATCGCGAAGCTCGAATTCCGCAAGTACAAGGAACAGCTTCGCGCGGCGGCCGAGTAATCATGAACGGCAATTGCGTCATCCGCCGGTTTCTGCCCGCGGTTGACTGAAGGATGTTACGGCCGGTTCCGAAAGGGACCGGCCGTTTCCAATGCGATCATCGGGTGAGGAAGGGCAAAGCGATGGGCATTCCGACGGGCATGAAAATGTATGATTCGCAGCTCTCGCCCTTCGCGGCGCGTTGCCGCCTCGCCATTTACGCGAAGGATCTCGAGGTCGAGCTTCTGCGAATGCCCGATCCTGCGCTGGAGGCGGAGTTCAATCGCCTAGCGCCGATGCGCAAGGTGCCAGTGCTTGTCGATGGCGAAACCATCGTGCCGGAATCATCGGTGATCTGTGAGTATCTCGAAGATCGCAGCCTGGGCCTTTCACTTCGCCCGAACGACCCCGCCCGACTGGCAAAGATGCGCGTGCTTTCGCGCATCGGCGATCTCTACATGATGGAACCAATGGGCGAGCTCTTCGGCCATATCAATCCCGGTTGCCGCGATCAGCAGCGCGTTGCGCAGGAAATGGCGAAACTTGCCAAGGCGATGGGGTGGCTCGAACAATTTGTCGAGGGGCCGGAATTTGCGCTGGGGGATCGCCTCACGCTTGCTGATTGCGAACTCGTTCCCGTCCTCTTCTTCTTTGCTGCTATCGGCCCGCTCTTTGGCGAGGCGCAGCCCTTTACAGGGCATCCGCGGTGCGAGGCCTATTACCACACAGTGCAAAAACATCCCGCCGCAGCGAAAGTCGTTGCGGAACTGGATGAAGCGCTGAAACGGATGATGGGAAGCTGAGGGGTCAGTTCGCTGCACGCTTCGGCGCGGTTTCCGTTGCCATGCCCGAAGGGGCAGGAATATCCTTCACCGCGCAGAGGGGCACCCTGGGCAGGGTGATTGTTACCTTCGTGCCCTGACCGATCTCGCTTTCAATCACCATGTCGCCGCCGTGAAGTTCGGCGAGCGAGCGCACCAGCGCAAGGCCGAGGCCTGTGCCCTCCTTGGCAAGGGCGGCATCCGTTGCGATCTGTTCGAAAGGCTGGCCAAGCCGATCAATCTGGTCGGCCGGAATACCACGCCCCGTATCGACGACGGTGAAGCGGATGTCACCCTCAGAGGCAATAGCTTCCACTGTGATAACGCCTTCTGCAGGTGTGAATTTGATGGAATTTGAAAGCAGATTGAGAAGGATCTGCTTCACCGCGCGTTCATCCGCAATGATGGCACTGCCTGCCTCGCACCGGACCTTTTTGTTGAGTTGGATATTCTGCTCTTCGGCTCGGCCGCGCATGAGCCTTACGCACGCCTCTATCAGATTGCCGGCATCAAGCTCTTCCGTATGAAGCTCATATTTTCCGGCTTCGATCTTCGACATGTCGAGAATGTCGCTGATGAGATCGAGAAGCAGCGCGCCACTTTCGTTGATAAGCTGCGCATATTCGGCATAGCGCGGATGACCGATCTCGCCAAACATCTGCATCCGCAGGATTTCGGAGAAGCCGATTATGGCGTTGAGCGGTGTGCGAAGCTCATGGCTCATATTGGCAAGGAAGCGGGATTTCGTTCGGCTCGCCGCCTCTGCGCGCTCCCGCGCATCAAGCAGTTCCATCTCATAGCGCTTGCGCTCGCTGATGTCGCGCGTGACGCCGATGACTTCATTGGTGCGTTTGCCATCGCCATCCACCGCGCCACGAAGTGTCGTCTCAAGCCAGATATAATGCCCGTCGCGATGACGGAAGCGATAATCAACTTGTACGGGCTCGCCGCGCAGCGTGCATTGGATGAACGCATCACGCGCGCGCGCGAAGTCGGCAGGATGAACATGTTCTTCGGAAATTGGCCGTCCGATAAACTCCTCGGGCGCACGACCAAGGATGATTTCGGCGGCAGGAGAGATGAAGATCACATTCGCATTTGCATCGTAATGGGCAACGATGTCTGACGCCTGTTCCGTCATCAGGCGGTATTTTGCTTCGCTGGCTTTCAGCGCTTCGTCCGCCTCGATTTCCTCATGCACATCTTCTGCAAGACCGACCAGCGCGCCGATTTCGCTGAAAGCATCTGCTTCTGCATAGGCATAGGTTTTGATGTAGCGATAGTCGCCCTGCCCACTGCGGAAGCGCGTGACACAGTTGATCGGTTCGTGTGTCTCGAAAGCATCAAGGAAGCGGGAAAGGAGTTCATCTCGATCATCGGGATGAACGAGATGTTCATACCAGTCACCACCCGCCGGCAGCTGATCTTCATTCAGCCCCAGAATGCGCGCCACGCCTCGCGACCATTGCGGCGCCGGTTCGCCCTTCACCCAGCGCCAATGGCCAAAGCGGGCAAGCTGCTCGGCTTCGCGCAACTGGTACTCAAGCTGATAAGTCTCTGTCACGTCGCGTGAGACGCACAGAACACCCGCAATGGTGGGATCGTGAAGAAGGTTGCGCCCGCGCGCTTCGACACGACGCCAGCTTCCATCCTTGTGAGCAAGGCGCAGCTTCTCCACTACTTCGGAGCCGGGCTTTGCCACGCAGTCCAGAAAACTTCGGGTTACGCGCTCAAGATCGTCGGGATGGATGTATTTCTCGATGGGTTGGCCAATGATCTCTTCCGGCGTGGAGCCGAGTACCTTCGCGCCAGCCGGGCTCTGGTACAAGATCACGGCATCGGGGTCGAGAATGGTGAGAATGTCGCCCGCATTGTCCACCAGCGCGCGATAGAACTCCGCGCTTGGAACTCGACGGGACGGCGCGCCGGCGGCTACCGCCGCCCGACCCTCCGGCCCCATTTCCTCGGGACGCTCCATCAGACTCCCCGCTTCCGGCATCAAGCCGACCCCTCACGAGACGAACATTTCATGTTCGGAATGGAGGGAGTTTAGGAGCTATCTGCTTAATGTTTCATTGAGATGAGCGCGGAAGTTAACCCCAATTTAACCTTGCCCTGAATGAAAGTTGAGTTAATCCGGCCGCTGAAGAATTTGCCACGCATTTTCGGCAAGGTTGCGGCACGCATCGCCCAGCGTCATGGCACGTTCCGAGCTGGCATTGCCATCAAGTCCGCGCTTGTAAACACCCTGGCTGATGGAGGCGAGGCGAAACATCGAAAAGGCGAGATAGAAGTTCCAGTTCGGGATGCCATCGCGTCCGGCATGGCGACAATATTCCGCGACAAATTCTTCTTCCGTCGGCACGCCCGGCGTCTTCGTCCGATCAATCGCCGTTGCGCCACCTGCCACGCCCAGCAGGTCGTACATGCAGGTATAGGCAACGTCCGCCAACGGGTGACCGATGGTGCAAAGCTCCCAGTCCAGCACCGCGATCATGCGTGGCTCGGTCGGGTGGAACATCGTATTGCCGATGCGGTAATCGCCATGCGCGATGCAGACGGAAGGCTCATCGGGAATATGGGCAGGCAGATAGGTGATGAGATCTTCCATCGCCTTGATGTCGGCCGTCTGCGCACCACGATACTGCTTGATCCAACGGCCAATCTGGCGCTCGAAATAGTTTCCGGGCCGACCGAAATCATTGAGGCCCACTTTCTCGTAATCAACCTTGTGCAGCTTGGCGAGATTCTCGGCGAGATTGGCATAGAGCGCGCGCCGCTCCGCTTCGTTCGATTCCGGTATCACCGAGTCACGGAAGACGCGACCTTCGAGATACTCCATCACATAGAAGGCGGTGCCGATGATGCTGTCATCCTCGCACAGCGCATACATATGCGGCACAGGCACGCCGGTGCCCGCCAGCGCTTTCATCACGCGATATTCACGGTCAACCTGATGCGCACTGGCGAGAAGCTGCCCGGGTGGCTTTTTGCGCATGACATAGCGCTTGCCACCGCCGGGGCCGGAGGTGATGAGCAGAAAGGTCGGGTTTGACTGGCCGCCTTCAAACTGACGAACTTCAAGCGAGCCGCCATAGCCTTCCACTGCCTCACGGCAATAGGCATCAAGACGGGCAACGTCAAAGCGGTGTGCATCACGAATGGGCGTGGTTTCCAGCGCGGCGGGTCCGGTTTCGGCCATGTCTCTCCCTCTCTCCCCGAAGAGAATTTTTTGTCGGAGCGACACTTAGCATGGTGTCGCAGGCCCGCAAAGACGGCGGAATCGGACGCAGCGTTCCCCTTGGCGTGAGCAGGTGTGCGGATCAGGCCGGGGTCGAATTTTCTTCGAAACCTTCCGAGGTAATGCCCGAGACGCGGCGCTTGCGCGCGTTGTGGATAAGCTCGCCGCGCTGGTCCTCATCATCGGGCCGCGAGGTCGCCATGCGAAGCACTTCGGCGTAACCGGACTTTGTTTCGATCCGGTCGCCATGTCCGTTGGCAATCAGGAAGCGGCGCAGCATCGGCAGATTGTAGCAGGGCACCCACATCATCAGATGATGCTCCACATGGTAGTTAACCCAATAGGGCGCGATGAGAGCCCGTTCGACAATATTGGCCTGTGTGGTGCGCGCATGGCGGTAGGGATCGTCATTGTCCGGCACCATCGCATGCTCGGCGATATTACGGATGCGCGTGATCGCCTGATGCCAGGTGAGGAAGGGCACGAGCCAGAGAATGAAGTAGAGATACCAGTGCCCACTCGCTGCCAGCAGGCCAAAGATGGCGAGATTGGCAAGCGTCGCGCGCCCGAGCTTGTTCCAGTAGTTCACAAGACGCTGTTTCAGCGGCCAGTCAGGCTTGCCAAGCGCATTGAGAATTTGCGCCTTGCGCTGCTGATATCCTGTCTGGCCGGTGATATCGCGGATCATCTTCCGCTTGAAGCTCTTGCGGGTAATGGGGAAGGGCGCGGAAAGAATGAGATCAGGGTCTTCCTTCTGCTGCGTATGCATATGATGCTTCAGATGGTAGCGCCGATAAGCCCCCGTCTCCGCCATCATCGGATAGGCACAGAGCCACTGGCTCAGGAAGCTGTTGAGCTTCTGGTTTTCGGTCAGAACGCCATGCGCCCCATCATGCATCAGAATGGCAAGACCAAGCTGCCGTGCGCCAATCAGCATGACAGCGAGTATGTAGGTGAGCGGATTGGGAAAGGCGACGAATACCGCCATCGCCCCGAAGATCACGCCCCAGGCATGAAGAACAAGCCATGCGCCACGCAGATCAGAGCGTTTGCGCACCAGCGCGATCTGGCCAGGAGAGAGAACATCCTTCGCAAGCACGCTCATGCCATCGCCCTCCGTTCATCAATATTACTCGTGCCTATGGCATGCGCGATCCCCGCGCCGCGAAGGCAGAAATTCACGATCTCGCCGACAACGCGGCCAGTGTCTCCATCAAGCTCATGCGACTGCGGGGCGAGCGGGCCGACAAGGGCGGTTGGAATGGCGCCCGCAATGCAGGCCGCTGCAATCCGCACATCGATTTCCGGCAACTCACCGCTTTCAATTCCATCTTCAAGGATACGCGCGAAAATCTCGGCATGGGTGCGGCGGAAAAAGGCACGCTCTTCGGCAAGGTTCACATCCACCGGCTCGGCGAGCAGCGCAAAGGCGAGGCGGCGCGCCCGAACCGCGCGCCCGGCAAAGGTGCGCAGTACTTTAACGAGCCGTTCGCTCGCCGAGCCATCGCCCGAGGCGATATCGGCAAGCACGCTCATCTCGCGGGATGAAACTTCGCGAAAGAGTTCGCGACAAAGCGCTTCTTTGGAGGAGAAATAGCGGTAAAGCGTGCCCGTCGCGACACCGGCCTTCTTGCCAACTTCGGACATCTGCACCGCAGCAAAGCCGCCTTCGGCCACAAGGATACGCGCCGCATTCAATATGCCACGCCGCGTATCAGCGAGCCGTGCCGCCACCTTATCTGTCTGCCGATACACCAAGAAGTGAACCTCCGTTCATTCCCAAGAAATGAACCACGGTTCAGGAGGCTCGGTCAAGCGGAAAGCCGTACCACATACAACAAAGCCCCGGTCTTGAACTTCAGGGAAGCTCAAAAATCCGGGGCTTCGGATCGTCGCGTGTCTGTTAGTCGGCGGCCTGCAGGACCGGGGCAAATTCCTTGGTTTCGCGAACCTTGGGAGCCTCTTCGCGGGCGACCACACCTTCGTCCTCGTTGGCGGCATTATAGAGATGTGCCTGCCCGGCAAAGGCTTCAGTCGCGAGCGCTGCATAATGGATCCACTGCAGAAAGAACTTCTTCATTTGGATCTCCTTCTAGAAATGGTGCACTGCGATAGTTGCATTGCAGCATATGTAACATCGCAATGGCCCGATTCAAGCGGCTGACCCTGCGGCAAAACGACTTGCACGGAATGGGCAGGACTTCCCCCCGCGCTTGAGGCATAACCGCTGAAAATCCGGGTGCCATGCCATGACCTCGCCTGATACGCCGTCCGTGACTGAAGACCCCGCGGGAGCGAACACGACCTCCGCGCTTTTCCGGCTGCATGATTTCCGCCTCTATGCCTCTGCGCGCTTCGTCGGCACGCTCAGCATGCTCATCATGTCGGTGGCGGTTGGCTGGCAGGTCTATGACATAACGGAAAGCCC
>JBAYOU010000049.1:0-8177 GCA_041678065.1 Parvibaculum sp.
ACAGATGATCTCATCACGACGAATATCTGCTTTGGCGGCAAAGATCTGAAGACGGCCTATATCACGCTCTCCACAACGGGCCGCCTCGTTGCGATGGACTGGCCGGTGGCAGGGTTGCCGCTCAACTTCCTCAATAAATGACGCGCTGAGGGCAAGGCACGTTTCGTATCCGGAACGTGCCTTGCCAGGCCGTGCCGTCATGCCATCATGCGTGGCCTTATGGGGTACACGGCGTTTCATTTCAGGGAGGAAGAACGATGCGCCTTTTTGTCAGTGTACTCGTTGCGTTGTTTGCGTTCACCGGGGCGGCTTTGGCCGATCCCTTTGCGAATTTCTACGGCAACACAGTCAAGGTTGTCGGGCCTGCTGGCGAACGCCACGTCTATATCGACGCCGGCGGCAGCTATTCGCAGAAACTGCCGGATGGCACCATTGCCGAGGGCAAGTATGAGCTTGATGGCGATACGGCCTGCTTCCTCGGTGGGGAAGCGCCTTATTGTGTGCCGGCTATGGCCCGAGAAATCGGCGAAAGCTGGGAGCTTACTGCTCCGGATGGTGCGACCGAGACGGCCACGCTGGTTGCTGGCCGCTGAACCGAAGCGATGTTGAAAAATGACGGCCGATCTCTTTCGAGGTCGGCCGTTTTTTCAGGCACCCTTGTCGAGGATCGTTACAAAAGTGCCGCAAATAGCGCGTTGTCGGTCAAATGGCAGGGTGGACGGATCATATTGCATGCATTCGTCTGCCATGAGGGTCGGGAGTACGCTCTCACGCAGTTCTACCGATGGCCATTCCACCCACGCGAAGACGACAGCCTCATCTGCTGTTGTCTTTACGGCGCGGTGGAAATCGGTTTTCTTTCCGTCCGGCACATCATCTTCCCATGTCTCGACAACACGATTTGCGCCAGCATTGAGAAAGGCACCCGCCGCCTTCTGCGCCATGGCCAGATAGTCGGCTTTCTTTGCGCGCGGCACAGCAAGAACGAAGCCCTCAACGCAACCGGACTCACCCGCTCGCCCGGTGTCCAGAATGGACTGGAAGCCACCCATAACCATGCGCGATCCGTCAAAAGGTAGCGGGTCAATATGATCCATGCCGGGATGCGCCATGATTTTCGTATTGTGATCATCCCGGGCTTCTCGTGACGAGAATTCGAACCATGAGAAAAGGACAGTCTCATCACCATTTGCCTGCACGGCGCGTTTGAGGTCCACCACCTCGCCATCCGGTATGTCGTGACCCCAACTTTCCACGATGCGCTTCGCACCACATTCGGCAAAGATTGGCCAGGCATCACTTGCATGCTCGCGATAGATTTCCTTGTTGGCAGTCGGCACCGCCACCAAGAACCCTTCCACATAAGTCATCGCGCATCTCCATCCCTCAATGTCATGTGAGTTGATATCAAACTATGTGGCTAGCGTCAAAGCTGACCGCCGAAAAATGGGAGTCAGTCCTCTGTGCTGATGACAGGACCCTTCCGCGCTTCGCTTCCCAGTGCGCGGTCAATATGTTCGGCAACACGCGCCGCGATTTTCAGGAAGGGTTGTGCTTCCTCACTGTCAGGTGCCGTTGCGACGACAGGTTGACCAGTATCCGAGGTCTCTCGGACAGTTATGTGCAACGGCACTTCGCCAAGGAAGTCGCAGCCCAGTTTCTCAGCCATGCGGCGAGCGCCGCCTTCGCCGAAGATGTATGACTTCTCGCCCGAACCGGGGCTGACGAAGTAAGCCATATTCTCGACAATGCCGAAGACGGGAATATGGGTCTTCTCGAACATGGCAAAGCCCTTGCGTGCATCAATGAGCGCAATCTCTTGCGGCGTCGAGACGACGACAGCCCCTGTCAGCGGCACACGCTGCGCCATGGTGAGTTGCGCGTCTCCCGTGCCCGGAGGCATATCCACGATGAGCACATCGAGTTCACCCCATTCCACATCATTCATCATCTGAGTGAGCGCCGATTGCACCATCGGCCCACGCCAGATCATCGGCGTGTCTTCATTGACGAGATAGCCGATCGACATGGTCTTGATGCCGTAATTCTCTTTCGGGATGAGCTTCTTCCCGTCCTTGCTTTCCGGTTTTCCGGTCAGGCCCATCATGCGCGGGATGGAAGGCCCGTAAATATCCGCGTCGAGAAGGCCAACGCGCCGGCCGAGTTTTGCAAGCCCGAGAGCCAGATTGACCGAGACCGTGGATTTTCCAACGCCGCCTTTGCCGCTTGCCACAGCCACGATGGCTTTGACGCCCGGAATGCGTGCTGCGCCTTGGGGGGTGCGCGCGGGGCCACCAGAATGGGCGTGGGTATGGCTGGATGAAGGCCGGGACGGGCTCGCGCGATGTGCCGTCAGCACGGCGGTAACGCTGAGCACACCGGAAACGTTTTTCGCGGCGGCCTCACAGGCCTGACGAAGCGGTTCTTTCTCGTGCCCCTTCGCGGGATCAACCTCAAGGGAGAAGCCGACATGGCCCTCCCGCACAACCAGACCCTGCAGAATACCGCTGCTGACGACATCCTTGCCGCTTTCCTCGTCGATCACTTTTGCGAGAGCGGCGGTGATATCTTCACGGGTCACGCGTGTCATTTCTTCGTTCCGATGCCGTTTTCGAGGCTTTTCGTGAAACAGGGAGTGTTTCACTTTCGCTCTGTCCGGTACGCGTTGCGCCTGCCGGGTCTCTGTCATATAACCCCCGATGAGTGTGTTTCCAACTGATCCATAAAACTTCGCAATCAAAGGATTTTTGATGCCCTGGAGTAATCAGAACGGCGGCGGCGGCTGGCAGGGTGGCGGAGGCGGAAACAGAGGGCCGTGGGGGCAGGGGCCGCAGGGTGGCGGCGGCAATCAGCCGCCGGACCTCGATGAACTGCTTCGTCGCGCACAGGAAAAGCTGCGTCAGGTGTTTTCGGGCGGCAATGGCCCGGCTGGCGGCGGCGTTGGTTCCGGTGCTGGCGGCGGGCGTGGTCCGGTCTTCCTGATCGTTCTTCTTGTTTTTGGTCTTGTGGCTTATTCGTCCTTCTTCCGCGTCAATGCGAATGAGAAGGGCATCGTGCTGCGCTTCGGAGATCATGTGCGCACGGTTGAGCCGGGCCTTCACCTGAAATTTCCCTATCCTATCGAGTCGGTGTTGACGCCTGCGGTGACGAACATCACCAGCATCGATATTGGCATTCGTGGGTCGGGCGGTGCACCCGTCACCGTGCCTGAAGAAAGCCTGATGCTTACGGGTGACGAAAATATCGTCGATATCAGCTTCTCGGTGCAGTGGCGCATCAAGGCAGAGGAGGCGGCAAGCTTCCTCTTCAATGTCGAGAATCCCGAATTTGCGGTGAAGGCCGTGGCCGAGAGCATGATGCGTGAGGCTGTTGGCGCATCACGCATCGACGTGCTGCAAACCACTGGCCGTAACGAAGTGCAGAACACGGTTCGTGAAGGCCTTCAGCGCACGCTTGATGATTATGGAGCAGGCATCGAAATTACGGAAGTGAAGCTCCAGAAGGTTGATCCTCCGGCGCAGGTGCTGGACGCATTCCGTGACGTACAGGCCGCACGCGCCGACCAGGAGCGTGCTCGCAACCAGGCAGAAACCTATGCGAACACCGTTATCCCGCGCGCGCGCGGTGATGCGGCTAAGATTACTCAGGCATCCGAAGCCTATCGTGAGCAGGTCGTGGCGGAAGCGGAAGGTGACGCGCAGCGTTTCACCTCCATCTATAATGAGTATCGCAAGGCGCGAGACGTCACGCGGAAGCGCATTTACATCGAGACCATGCAGGAAGTTCTTGGAGACACGAACAAGCTGTTCCTGAACGGCGTGGATGGCGGTCAGGGTATTCTTCCCTATCTGCCGCTTAACGAGTTGAAGCCGGCACCGGGTTCGGGTGCTGCCGCGAACCCATCTTCTTCCGCCAGCAACCAAAACGCGACGGGAGGCCGCTGATGAACAGGTCAATCGCTATCGGCGTGGGCGTCGTCGCCATCATTGCCGCTATCGTCCTCTATCTCTCGGCCTTCACCGTCAGCATGACGCAGCAGGCAATTGTGCTGCAGTTTGGTGACCCGCGCGCGGTTATCACCAAGCCGGGCCTGCACTGGAAGCTGCCGGTCATTCAGAACGTCGTCTATATCGACAAGCGTATCCTCAATCTGAATGCGCCGCCGGAGGAAATCATCGCGAAGGATCGCAAGCGTCTCGTGGTGGATGCTTTCGCCCGCTACAGGATCGTCGACTCGCTTCGCTTCTACCAATCCGTTGGTGATCCGCGTAATTCGAGCGACAGGCTCCGCCCGAACTTCGTGTCGGCACTGCGTAACGTGTTGGGCGACCACACGCTCGAAGAACTGGTGCGCGATGATCGTGCGGGCCTGATGAAGAAGATTCAGGAATCCTTCAACAGCGCTGCCATCCAGTTCGGTATCGAGGTGGTGGATGTCCGTATTCGCCGCGCCGACCTGCCGGAGCAGAACAGCCAGGCGATCTATCAGCGCATGCAGACGGAACGTGAGCGTGAGGCTGCGGAAATCCGAGCGCAGGGTAATGAAGAAGCGCAGCGCATTCGCAGCCGTGCCGACCGTGAAGTGACGGTGACACTCGCCGAAGCAGAGCGGGACGCACAGATTCTCCGCGGCGAGGGCGACGCAAAGCGCAACGAGATCTATGGTGCGGCCTACTCGGCCGACCCGGAGTTCTTCGCTTTTTATCGCTCGATGGAAGCCTATAAGCAGAGCCTGAAGAGCGACAACACGACTATGATCGTGACGCCTGACAGCGAGTTCTTCCGCTACTTTGGATCGGAGACAGGTCGTCGCTGAGGCTTCGGTTCCATGATCGAGCTTCTTTCCGCGCTTGGCCTTGCAATTGCTCTGGAAGGGCTGCTCTATGCAGCCTTTCCAGCAGCCATGCGCCGGGCACTTATGGCCCTCACTGAAATATCGGACCAGTCGCTTCGTATGGGCGGGCTTGTGGCGCTTGCCTTGGGCGTCTTTGTCGTCTGGCTCGTTCGCGGCTGACCAACGCGCCTCATTTCGTCCATAATCGAAAAGAAACATGGGAACAGGGGCTGCGGACGGACTATCCGGGCCACGAGCGGGGGCGATATGTCGAAGGCGGATAGCAGTCGTGTGATGATGCGTTGGGGACGCCGTGCCTTCTCCGCTTTCCTGCTTGCCGTTCTTTTTGCCCTCCCGGTTCCGGCCAACAGCGCGTCTGGCAATTTTGCCGAGCTTGCGGACCAGCTATCCCCGGCGGTCGTCAATATTTCGATCTCACAGATGGTCGCGCCGCAGTCGCTCGACATACCCGGCATTCCCGAAGACTCACCATTGAACAATTTTTTCGATGAATTCTTCGAACAGCAGATGAACGCTGGTCCGCAGCGTGTTCAGTCGCTGGGATCCGGGTTTCTGATCGATCCGTCTGGTGTTGTCATCACCAATAATCATGTGATCGAGGGTGCGGACCGGATCGAAATCACCTTCACGGACGGGACAACGCTTCCGGCTACTTTGGCGGGCAGTGACCCGAAGACCGATCTTGCGGTGTTGCGCGTCGAAAGCGACGAGACGCTTCCTTACGTTCGCTTCGGGGACAGCGGCAAGCTGCGCGTGGGGGATTGGGTCATGGCGATCGGCAATCCCTTCGGCCTTGGCGGCTCGGTCACGGCTGGCATCGTCTCTGCGCTCAATCGCGATATCCATGCGGGCAATTACGACGATTTCATCCAGACGGATGCGGCGATCAATCGCGGCAATTCGGGCGGGCCGCTTTTCAACCTTGATGGGGAGGTGGTGGGCGTCAATTCCGCCATCATCTCGCCTTCCGGAGCTTCTGTCGGTATCGGCTTTGCGGTGCCAGCCAGTACGGCGCAGCCGATTGTTGAACAGCTTCTCAAATATGGGGAGACAAGACGCGGCTGGATCGGTGTGCGTATTCAGACTGTCACGCCAGACATTGCCGAGAGTGTCGGCCTAGGTCCCGTGCGCGGTGCGCTGATTGCGGGTCTGACAGAGGGCGGTCCCGCAGCGGCGGGAGGGCTGGAGCCGGGTGATGTAGTTCTCGCCTTTGACGGGCACCCCATCTCCACCATGCGCGACCTGCCGCGCATGGTTGCAGGAACGGAAATCGGCTCAACCGTCGAGCTGCAGATATTCCGCGACGGCGAGACGCTGACGCGCCGTGTTGATGTTGCGCGACTTGAAGATGACGTGGAAACGTGGCCGGATGTCAGCCCTTGAATTCTTCCCGCCTGTAGCCCTGTAGATAAAGAAGGGCGGTGAGGTCGCCGTGGTCAATCCGCGCGGCAGCCGCTTCCGCCACTACCGGCTTTGCGTGATAGGCGATGCCGAGACCAGCTTCACCAATCATGGCGAGATCGTTTGCACCATCGCCGACGGCAAGGGTTTCGTGTGGCGCGAGCCCATGCTCCTCGCGGAGCGCGACCAGCGCATCAAGCTTTGCCTGCCGTCCGAGAATTGGTTCCTTCACTATACCTGTCAGCGCATCATTCTCGAAGAGAAGCTCATTTGCCTGATTGACATCAAAGCCGACCGCTCTGGCGATGCGGGAGGTGAAGAAGGTAAAGCCGCCTGAAACGAGCGCGCAGACCGCGCCATTGGCGCGCATGGTGGCGGTCAGCACCCGGCCACCCGGCATCTCGGTGATGCGTTCGCGATAGACTTTTTCAAGCGACGAAACATGCAGGCCTTTCAGCAGCGACACACGCTCGCGAAGGGCTGGCTCGAAGCCGATTTCCCCCCGCATGGCACGCTCTGTGATCTCCGCAATTTTCGGCTTGATGCCGAGTTCAGCGGCGAGTTCATCAATGCATTCCTGTTCGATGATGGTCGAATCCATATCCGCGACGAGGAGCCTCTTGCGGCGGCCTTCTGTCTTTTGCGCGGAAAGGTCGATCTTAGCATCGCCGAGCGCCGCGCGTGTAGCAGCTTCCACAACCATGGGGTCGCCGTCGAAGGGGATGTCGCAGGCTTGATCTTCTCCGAGCCACACCGTTTCACCGGCTGTGGTCAGAGTGCGCCGTGCTGCTTCGACATGCGCGCTTGCAAGCGGCGTTGCTTTATTGCCTATCAGGGTCAGGACATATTTCATCGCGGAAACCGGAAGGAGCCTTATGTGAGTGTCGCCATCGACAGAGCCGTTCTTATTGCAGGGCCGACAGCCAGCGGCAAGTCGGCGCTGGCGCTTGCCGTGGCGGAGCGGTTTGGCGGCGAAATCATCAATGCCGATTCCATGCAGCTCTACCGTGAAATGCGCATCATCACGGCCCGCCCCTCACGGGACGAAGAGGCAAGAGTACCGCACCACCTTTATGGGGTGACAGAGGCGGCGCATCCTCTTTCGGCTGGGCGCTGGGCTGCTTGTGCGGCAAAATCTATGCGCGAGATTGCGGCGCGGGGCGCTCTGCCGGTGGTGGTGGGCGGCACAGGGCTCTATTTTCGTGCCCTCACCGAGGGGCTTGCACCCATCCCGCAGATTGCGGCTGATCTGCGCGAGGCGGTGCGGGCGGAAGTCGCCGCCGTGGGGACTGATGCTCATGCGCTGCTCAAAGCTGTGGACCCGGTTCTCGCCGATACCATCCGCCCGACCGATCTGCAGCGGATATCCCGGGGTATCGAGGTCGCGCGGGCAACCGGCAGGCCGCTCAGCGAGTGGCAGCGTGTGCCGCCTGAGCCGCTGGTGACGGGCCGTTTCGCCAAAATTGTTCTGACGCCTGAACGTGGCTGGCTCCGGGATCGGATCGACCGCCGGTTTGACCTCATGCTGAACGAAGGGGCGCTGGAGGAGGCTCAGTTCATGGCGGGGCTTGCGCTCGACCCTGGCCTGCCGGCCATGAAAGCGCTCGGCCTTCGACCGCTTACCCGCCATATCGAGGGTGAGATATCGCTGGAAGAAGCTGTCGAGCTTGGAAAACGCGAAAGCCGCGCCTATGCCAAAAGGCAGGAAACCTGGTTTCGAACGCAGATGATTGCGTGGAATGGCATTTTTGAGCAAGATTCGGAAAGATTAAACGATAAAATCTTTTCGTTTGTTGATGAATTGGGGTTGACCGGGCCTTAAGGCACGGCTAGGTTGCCCGCAATTTCGGCGGCGATGCGCGTAAATGGGCCCGGAAATCGGAGCTTCCGCGTGGTGCCGCCTTGTTGTTTTGCGTCCGGC
>JBAYOU010000050.1:0-8072 GCA_041678065.1 Parvibaculum sp.
AGACCAGTGCACGCAGTTTGCGTTATTGCGCCTTAATCCTACTTTCCTGGAAATGTTCCATGACCTGTCGGTATCAGCAGGGCTTGCCAGGGCATCGCAACGGCATCCCATCACCGCCCGCCCCATTGATGTGCGAAATATGATGGTGGAAGACCGGTCACCAATTTGCGCAGCACCATTTTGTTCCTACGTCTCCATCAACTGTTACATCCAGATGAGGTGACGACGTGCAAAATAAGACCAGCCTGTGGATCATTGGCGCGAATGAACGAGGGATGCGATGCTCGCGTAAGCTGTTGCCGCAGCCCATCTCTCGCGGCTAGTCTCGCAAGAATGGTGAGGGAGTGCGGGAACAGCATATTCAGATGTTTCCATTGAGGTATTTGAGGCGTGCATGGATGTTCGCAACCGGGAATCCGATCTAGAGCAGCTGGCAGAGTTCGTTCACGACGAATGTCAGAAGCGCTTGAGGGCCTAGGAAGCACAGCCGCGGGATGCAGCCGAGCATTTCGAGACCGAGAACGAAGTGCTTTCAGGCGGATACGCATATCGTCAGTTGTACGAACTGGTGCAGAACGCGGCCGACGCAATTCTTGAGGCCGCTCAGCCCGAAGGCCGGATCCATGTCCGCCTTTCCCCCAATCGGTTGCCAGCGACAATCAGCGTAATAATGTCCTGCCGACCGCGACATAAGAATCTCATCCAGATTGTCGCCGCCGTCTCATCCTGATCGTCGCGCTATAATCATAAGGAGGAAGCATCCATGAACCGTCCCGTTAGGCTTGCCGCCATGCTCGCTGCCGGCTTTTCGACACTGGTCTTGGTGATTGCCGTGCCTGCCGCGGCGCAGGATTTCGTTCAGGGGTGGGACGCCTATGACAGAGGCGACTATGAAACCGTGCTCGCCAATTTTCGACCGCTGGCTGAACAGGGAGGCATCGCTCCTCAATACTATCTGGGCCTGATGTACGCGCGCGGTCATGGGGTCGAGCAGGATCATGTGCAGGCCGTGCATTGGTTTCGCAGGGCGGCGGAGCAGGGCAACCCTGATGCGCAGTACGAACTGGCGATCGCTATCAATACGGGCCTGGGCGTCGAAAGAGATCTTGAGCTGTCATATCAGTGGCTCTGTACCGCTGCACTGAACGGCCACGAGGAGGCGGACGAATTGGCATGGGACATGAATGTAGAATGCGTGGAAGAATGAAGCTTATCCCGTTGGCTGCCGTTTTCGCAGCTCTGCGAACAGAGTGGCATTTGAAGGGACAGGATTCTTGCTAAGTACGTCGTTACAGTAGGGTCAACTGTAACATAACCGGAACCGCGAAATGACCGCTATAAGGACGTATCCTGATTGCTTGCGGCGCCCTGACGCTGGTGGATCAGCGTTGGCACCACCAGCGTCACCTTGTCCATGACAGCGTCACGGGCGGCCTTTGGCTCAAGGGGTTCGTGCTGCATGTCTTGCTCAACCTCCGCAATCGCTGCCTGCACGGCCGAGACGACGGAAACAGCTTTCCGCCGCGCTTCAACGGCGGACATTGGACCCATGGTCAGGCGAATGGGTGAAAGTCGCAAGCACGGATCCAGCGTAAGCTGCACCTGCCAGCCGGTGTTCTTTCTGCGGAGATATGGAATGCGCATTCGGACGGTGTACTTTCTCATGTACAACCGGCGCACAAACGCATCAAAAACTTTGCATTCTCAAGGACTTGGAGGCGGTGGCGGAGGGGATGGACCTGACGTCGAACGTTCTCCAGATCGGATTGCTCTCGACCTACTAAGTGCGGGGGGATTGACGTCTCCTCTTCAGACCTGCGGCCAAGAACACCGACGAAGGCATGCGGTCGGCTTCGGCCCAGCGCGAGACAAAACTTTCAACAGCCGGCGCAAAGGCCTTTGCAATCAACCGGTCCTCGTCTGCGGGCTTAGATGCCGGCACACTCTCCATTGGCCTCAGCAACAGTGCCGCAAACTCTTCGTGCGGCAGCTCCTTGGCACCGTCCTTGTTGCCAGACAAAGCGATCAACTCTTCCTCTAGTAACTCGCCAGAAAGACCCTGCCAGCGAACCTGATGAACGGCGACCACGTCCTCGTGATCTTCGGCTTCCGTTTGGGCCTCCGCGTACAGTCCGTCGAAAATCAGCCGATCGTTAGCCAGCTCTGAGAGATCACGCACAAAGCCGGCTTCGAAGTCCATAGGAACAAGCGACGGGTCAGCGATTGCCTTTGCGTGGTCAGCCGTCAGGCGCACAATGGTGCGACGGCCGAACTCTGGCCAGCGACCGATATCCTCTTCGCCGAGCTCAATCTCAAGCGTCTTTCCGCCATGCATCTCGGCCCGCACGTTGTATCCGGCGATTGGTGCCATCCCTTTGACAAAGTTGACCATATGCCGAAAGTCGAAGCCGCCTGAAACGCGTGTCTGGTGAGCGGATGCAAATTGCAGAATATCGTCCTCGGCCGCCCGCGTCTTCTGTGCTTCGCGTATGGCTTCAGCGATCTCCTCTTCCATCTGGTCCATCTTCATGCTTGTCGCACGCTCGAGGATGCTCTCCATGTCGATATAAGACATCAGCTCTCCGAGCACTTCCGCAGCCAATGCATCCTTCATCTCGCCGGCAACGCTCGCCATATCCTGTGCAATCGTACTGACGCGATCCAACAACAAAGTGATCGCGCTGTTGTCGAACCCATCATCCGACTGCAAATTGATAACTTGAACGCGCCGTGTCTGACCATAGCGGTACAAGCGGCCGATGCGTTGAACCAAACGTGCCGGGTTCCAGGGCAAGTCGTAATTCACCATGATATGACAGGCGTCTTGCAGGTTCAGGCCTTCGCCCCCTGCTTCAGTCGATAACATGACCTGAGCCTCTCGGCTGTTGAAGGCGCGGACATTCCTTATTTTTTCATCCAGCGACATCGAGCCATTGATCGCGGCAACCTGCACCCCAGGACATGCTTGCGCAATCGCCTCTGCTAGGTAACTCTGGGTGGCCCTGTACTCAGTAAACACCAAGAGATTTTGGTCCTGTGCTAGAAGCGGCGAAACCACGTCATTTAGAAATGTCTGTAGCTTCGCATCCGATAGGCGAGCCACGCGGATAAGTCTCAGAACGGCCTGAACCTCGCTTGCTTCATCGGCGAAAAAGGCACCAACCTCACCGATTGGCCCAGTTTCCGAAAGGTTGTCATCCCCTTCGAGCTGCTCGTCTGAAGGTATCACCGGCGCCGAAGCGGCATCGAAACCTTGCAGCCGCTCCAATCGACGTTCTAGTGCTCGCTCGATTGCCGCCACGGAGGATGAAGCGAGCTTGCGATACGTCGTCATGACAAATCCGATGGCTCGGCCGATCATTCTATCCTTTGCGTCAGCACTGGCGCGATACCCCTCGCTCAGATACCTCCGGAGCGCCTTGTCCGCAGTGCGCATTTCGGTCGATGGGATAACCATGTGGCGAAGCGTGTCGTGACCGCGAAAAATCAGATTGCCTTCTGCATCCGTGACACGGGTCTTCCGGTTGCGAATGATGATGTCCCCAACCACCTCTGGGTTCATTTCTAGCGTTCGGATTTCAGGCAGGAGGTCTGGTCGTACCAACTCCAATAGAGCCGCGAAACGACGAGTTTTACCTTGGTGCGGCGTTGCAGTAAGCAATAGCATCGAATGGGTCCGGTCGCGAAGCTTGTGCGCGAGCGCGTAGCGTTCCGTCTGCTCACCCGTTTCGGACCGACCGAGCCGATGCGCCTCGTCAAACACAATAACATCCCAGAAGCCAGCTTCGATGAGCCGCGCCAAATGCTCGTCGCGCTTCGCGAGATCGAGCGAGATTATGACATTCTCCCTAAGTCGCATCTCGTCGGCGTATTCGGGGCGGAAGTCGCGTTGATAGATCTCGAAGGCACGTCCGAACTTGGCGCGCATCTCATCTTTCCACTGCTTAGTCAGCGAAGAAGGGCAGACGATCAGAACGCGCCTGCAGCGGTTACGCTGCGAGAGGGCGTGAAGAATAAGACCAACTTCAATGGTCTTGCCAAGACCAACATCGTCAGCGATCAGCCAACGCGCCTGAGGGGAAGTTACGACCTTCCGCGCCACATCCAGTTGATGCGGTAGAGGGTCGATGTCGAGACGACCGAAAGCTCCGGTGTTCGCATTCCATATTTGAAGTGCCTTAGACAGCATTCGGAGCCGGAATCGCTCCGCATGGTCCATATGCTGGCCGGTTTGTCGCCTTGCGATCCGCAGTTCGACAGGCATCGCCTGCGCGAGGACACGCCAGTCCAACCACCTGGTTTCTCCGGTCTCTGCGAACTGTACGAGAACCTGCTCGAAACCTGCAAGCGAACGCGTGGCAAGTACAACTCCAGTCCCGAGGCTCAGTCCGCGACCTCGCGGTGGCTTGTGCTGTACTTGCTGTCCAGGAGCATATGCGGGTTTCAGGTCCGATAGCGCAACCCATACTCGGCGATTTCCTGCCATTGCAAGTTGAGCCTCGTTCGGCTCTGCCTTCGGCCTCAGATCATGGATCACCCCGCGCGCCTCGTCTTCCAACTTCACTAGGGCGCCCTTCGATGGATAAAGCGATCTATGCATCCTTGCCTTTCTCTTTTGCCTCGGCTTCCTTTTTTGCTGCAACCCGTTTGGAGTGTGGAAGTAATGACAGAAAGCCAACGTCGCAGCGTCCATCTTTTTTCTCGAAGCGCCAAATCTCACCTTCATTATCTTCGAGGCGGAAGGAACTTGAAGGTTGAACGTCAATAGGCTCCTCGTAATACCAAGATTCACGATCAGCTAGTTCAATGCTCTCGTAATAGAGATTAAGGAAAGCTGGATAGCTCCAGAACCGTGGGTCTATAAGATCACCCTCACTCGATTGCTCTGGCTGCATCTGAAGCCATGCGTTTCGCCAATCGTCAAAAATCCTTCGCTCGGCTTCCACGCGCCCAACCCGATGGATCAATGCCAATGCGAGTTTCCAAGAAAGAGCGCTGCGATAGCTCAACCGCTCCTCTGTCTCCCAGGCGCGCTGCATTCTGTTGAACTTTCGATGAGACCAAAGCCAAGGGGATTCTCGCCAAAGACATTTTAGTTCGCACGCGTCTTCCAGCTCTTCGAGGCTGCAGCCAGCTTGCACCAGCCTTGAGAGAGCCCTGTAACTCGACGAGAACGGGAACTCTTCCAAAACTGCTTTCAAACGACCTTGAAGCAGGGAACGTTGGTCAAGCTTTATGATACGCATCTGGCTGACTAGCCTTGCGGCGTAGTCGTCCAATAGTTGACCATCGGTGATGGTCTCTTCTTCAATAAATGGAAAAAGTAGATCTGGATCTTCCTCATATAGATCCAAATCCAAAAGGTCTTCCCATTGAGCGCTTTCAGTTTCGCTTTCGATCTCCCCTGGGCCAAACTCCGGAAACTTATGGAAATCAGAAACTTCGAACAAATCATCATTGGCGCGGGCGCGTTCAATTTCCTCATCGGCGTCGTAGGAAAGTACAGCTTCCCATAGATCGTCGGCCGGTTCATCGAATACATCGTCGTCGCCAATGAGTTCATCATATTCGTCATCTGCCTCAACAAGCTCGGGATCGGCACTCAATCTCGAAGAATCGGGATTTGGTGGAGCCAAGGCGGGACCCGGGTCCGGCTCATGGTTGGCAGAAACGTCATTCTCCGCTTCAAATTCTGTGAGTGCCTCGGCTGTCGGCGGTTGGCGCCCAGAAACGGGAAATTTCGATTGTATTGGAGCTTTGGCATGCGGGTTACCAGGAGGATCCTCCGCAAGAATTTGAGGCTCAATAAGAAGCAGATCTGGGTGAACGCTGTCTTCGATTACCTGCCGGGGATCGGCCGCCGATTCGTCAGGCTCAGAGCGGGCCTCAGCCTTTGCGGTTCCGGGCATGTATTCGGCTTCGGGGGCACCCCAATCAGACGGTGGGTTTAAATCTGGATGTGTGGGTGCATCCGGAGATACACCCAGCTTGCGTCTAATCTTGGAAAACAGGTTCTTCATTATTCAGCCGTTTTCGCTAAGGGCAGCGCGCGCAATGTACTCACCAGTCGCATCTGCTCAAACCACTTCATGATCTACTGCATCGACGCGCGATGCGCCGAAGACTAGAGAATTGACGACCAGCTGTCGCAAACTCTCTCTTTGGTCTCCCTGAGTGCCGGCGAGATCGTGCGTGGCTACGATCAGCGTTTCATCTGCTCCCCTTTGCGCGATGGAGTACCGGCAACGGATCGGATCGGGCGGCAAGTCGCCATGATGGGGGTACAGAAGTACGACGTTCGGGCATTCATATAGCCTTCCGTAGGCCATGAGCTGGTAGACGTCCGCTTGGCTGACACCTTGCTTCGGATCGCCGCGCAGGCGCATCAGATCGAGCGTCGTCGCATGGGCGCAGCCCATGAACCGCATCAAGTCGCTCGCCGAGAAGAGGATGTTGCCGTCGATTTCCCGCATGGGCTCCTTCAATCGTCAATGAGCGCAACCCGAACCGCAGAAAACGTCTCCTGATTGCAGCTTCTTAAATCATCCCGGTGGGTGTCAATAACTGTCAGAGAAGCAATGGAGATTTGAGAGTCTGGACTCCCATATTGAGCACCCCCCACGCATGTCTCCGCTAATCTCCCTCGCATCGGTGCGCCTGTCGGGCCCCACTACCTTTTACTTTCGAACACTTCAGAGAATCGGCTCGACAGGACGCAACGCCCTTTCTAGGCTCTGGGGGTGACAAAAGCTGGCAGGCTGCGAGGCGCGCATGTCCTTTTCCAAGGCTCAAGACCTAATCCGGCTCGCGCAGTTGGCTGCCGCAAGACGCAGTGGGATCAGCCTCGAAGAGATCGCGCTGGAATTCGAGGTGTCGCACCGGACAGCGCAGCGGATGACCGACGCGCTGGAGGAAACCTTTGGAAACGTCCTGGTAGAGGATGGCGAGGACCGCAAACGCCGCTGGCGGCTGATCGATGCTGGCCTCGACCGCCTGCAACTTCGCCATGAAACAGGTGTGGAAGCCTTGGAGATCGCCGTTCGCGGGGCGGAGGCCGAGGGTCGGCTACGACATGCACGAGCCTTGGCTGATCTGCGCGAGGGGCTGCTGGCTCAGGCGCCCTCCCGGTCCCGTATCGAGACCGACGCAGAGGCGGTCCTGGCCGCCATGGGACAGGTCACGCGCCCCGGCCCGAAAGTCAGCGTCGAGACGGACGTGCTCGATGCCATCATCGAGGCCCTGCGCGGCCCGTTTCGCCTGAGTGTCCGCTACAACCAGGACGACGCAAACCGCATCCTGGAACCACATGGCGTGTTGCTGGGCCACCGGACGTACCTCGCTGCACGCGACCCCGCCAAAGCAGACGAGGTACGCAATTTCCGCATCGACTTGATCCGCGCGGCGGAAGTTCTGGACGAGAGCTTTCGGCTTCAGGAGGGTTTCAGCATCGTGGATTACGCCGCACGGTCCTTCGGGGTCTGGCAGGATCCCGAACAATACGGCGAGGTGATCTGGCGCTTCACGCCCGAGGCGGCCGAACGCGCCGCTGGCTTTCGCTTTCATCCCCGGCAGGTGCTTGAGCCGCAAGACGACGGCAGCCTTGTCGTGCGTTTCGAGGCGTCGGGCTGGCTGGAGATGACCTGGCACCTCTACCAGTGGGGAAACAAGGTCGAGGTCATTGCCCCGGAGCCGCTCCGCGCGATGGTCGACGGATACCGCCGGGCCGATTTCGGCGCGATGCCGTGAACGAGTATTTCAAACGGAGGAATTCGATGACGGACAGCCTGACGTTCAGCGCTTTGAAGGAGAAGCAACGCGCTCTCCGTGCGGGCTTTCCCGAGACGATGGGGCTACGCGTACACCGCTCCATCAGCTGGATCGGACGAGCCGAGGCGTGCGGCGACGATCACGATGCACGCTTCATATTCCTCTGGATCGCCTTCAACGCAGCCTATGCGGACGAGCGCGAATTCCAATGGGTTGCACCCGGGGAAAGGGCTGCGATCGTCGATTACTTTGGCAAGCTGGTGGCGCGGGATGAAGAGCGACGCGTTTACAAGGCGCTATGGCAA
>JBAYOU010000051.1:0-8013 GCA_041678065.1 Parvibaculum sp.
GCATGGTGCTGCTCCTGCCCGGCAAATATTGCCGGACGGTGGGGAATATCGGACCCGCCTCCCACCCCGTCAAGCCCAACCTAATGAATTAATTGAGGTTTTCTGACGCAGTGCCTTGGCCTGCGGCTTGCTTCATAGGGCGGGAGCGTATTTTCGAGCAGGTGATTGTCCATGGATTTGTCTTCTTCGGCCACGCAACGCAGCCACCCTTCGGAGGCACTGTCGATCCAACCGGGCTCCGTCCGAGCGGCAACGGCAGAGGCTGCCAATGAATTCGCCCGCCATCTTGCGGAAAATACCCGCACAGACGCCCCGCGCCACCGGGATGACAGGCCCGCAGAGCGCGCCGAACGCGCTGACAAAGGACCGGAACACACCCGCGAGGCGCGCGATGGGCGCGACAGGAAGGCCGAGGCCCGGGAAAACAACCGCAAAACAGCCGTGAACAGCGCCATTACCACTGAACCGGGGGACGCACTCGCCATTGTCGCTGAGGCAGAAAGCTCGACAGAAGCTGAGGCAACCCCGGACAGCACCGCTATCGGCATCGAAACCGACACTGCCAACACCGAAACGCCGGAAGGCGAAATCGCAGCGGGCACGGAAGAAATACCGGTCGCTACCGCGCCCGAAACGCCAGTGGGAACTGACATTGAAGCGAGTGACAAAAACGGCGAAGGCATCGTGCCAAGCAACATGACCACCGCACGGGATGACGATACCGCGCAGCACGAAATAAATCCGCAGGCGCTGCAGGCGGCACCCATCGCACCGCAGATCAGCGCCACAGACGCGGCCGCGATCAATGCCCAAGCCAACATGCAGGCTGCGGGCGGTGAAAACAATGCTCACTCCACCGTAACCAATCCGGCGGATGGACTGCCCAATCAAGGTGACGCGGAGGCGGAGGCGCCCGAAGCGCCACTCGCCAATACCGCAAAGCCCGCAAAGGGGCTGGGTCAGGAAGCGGCTGAACAGCTTGCTGACAAAAAGACGGATGCAAAGCCCTCAGCCGATGGAGCGAAGGCCGCGCAACCGCAGGTAACAGCGCCGCCGCCCGTACAGGCAGCAGCGGCACCCCAGACATTCTTTATGACCGCACTGGAAAACAGCACGGTCCCCCGCAGCGGCGATCCGCTAACGGGACCGGTTCCGGCCTCGTCCTCTGCCACCGGCGCAGCAGGAACCATCCGCATCGGCACGCTGCCGGGGCAGAGCCAACCGACACAAGTGCCCGCCGCCACCATCGCTCTTCAGATGGCGCGCAATCTTCAAAAGGGCATAAGCCGCTTCGAAATCCGCCTCGATCCACCGGAGATGGGTCGCATTGATGTACGCATGGAAATCCGCAAGGACGGCCATGTCGTCGCGCATATGTCGGTGGAACGACCTGAAACGCTTGATCTTTTGCAGCGGGACGCGCGCGCCCTTCAGCAGGCACTCAACAATGCGGGGCTGCAGGCGGATAACGACAGCCTCAACTTCTCGCTGAAAGACCAGAGCGGCGATACTTCCGGCCAGCACCTTGCGGGCGGAGAAACCAGCAATCACGGCATGGGTGCCGAGGAAGACGAAGCCCCTGCCCTGCCCATCTACAACGTCAACCTCGCCATGAATGGCGGCGTTGATATCCGCATCTGACAGGAAAGGCAGTCGCAATGGACATCGCATCCGCATCGGCCGCCGTTCAGGCCGCCACAATGGGCAGCAAGTCATCCAACGCCGCAGCGGCGCTGGCGGGCAATTTCGACACATTCCTGAAGCTGCTGACGACGCAGCTCATGCATCAGGACCCGACCAACCCGATGAGCTCCGATCAGTTCACGCAGCAGCTCGTGCAGATGTCGGGCGTCGAACAGTCGATCCAGACGAACCGCAACCTCGAAACACTGATAACTGCCTATTCGATCCAGAACGCAAATAACGCCGTTTCCATGCTCGGCAAATCCGTTACCGGCTCGGGCACCGGCGCGTTGCTGGAGAATGGTCAGGCCAAATGGAGCTTCGCCACCGCCGCTGATGCGCCGGACACTGTACTTCAGGTTATCAATTCGGATGGGGCGACGGTCTATACGGAGAAAATGAACACTTCCAAAGGCTCCCACCAGTTCACCTGGGACGGCAAGGACAGCAAGGGCAACAGCCTGCCGGACGGCACCTACTTCCTGAAAGTGACCGCCAATGCCGCCAACGGCAATCCTGTCGCCGTCGATACGCGGACTTCCGGAATCGTGACAGCCATCGATATGAGCACCACCGATCCGATGTTGACCGTGAACGGAGCACAGATCCGCTATTCGCAGATCATCTCTGTGAAACAGCCGGAAGCGGCCTGAAGACCCTCCATGCGTCCCGCAATGAAACGGTTAAGCCCTTGATTTTCGAGAATTTTTACCAAGGCACTTAGCCGTTTTTTAAAGCCGCGTCCTTAAGCTCACGGATAAGCGATGAGCACGGAGACCAAAGTTTGATGAGTGAGCACCAGACCACAAAGGTCAATTATGTGATCGGCCCCGATGGGAGCCCGCTCACAGTTGCTGACCTGCCCCCGCCAGACACCAAGCGCTGGGTTATCCGGCGTAAGGCCGAAGTTGTAGCCGCTGTACGGGGAGGGCTTATCAGCCTTGATGATGCCTGCCGACGCTACACGCTGACGGTGGAAGAATTTCTGAGCTGGCAGCGCTCCATCGAACGCCACGGGCTCGCTGGTCTGCGTGCAACGCGGGTCCAGCAATACAGGCAGTGAGATAGAAGAGTATCTGTGTACTTACTGTCCATTGAACGCCGGCGGAGCCTCCCTCCGCCGGCGTTTTCCTTTGTCCCGGCCCCTGCCCGGCAAAAATTGCCGTGTGCGTTAAGTATCTGTTTAGTCTGCACGCGGTAATTTCTGCCTAGCGGCAAGGGGAGCTTCGATCGGGCAATGGGATCGGAGGTCAGGGGCGCAAAGAAATTGCACCTTCCCTCCTGTCGGGTCAGGCGACGGTCCAGAAGCGGATCCATGCTTGTGCCTTGGCAAGATGAGGTGGGTTCGTGGGCGGTCTTTCCGAATTTCTGAAGTCTCTTGGCACTGTCCGGCTTGCAGCATTGGCGTTTGTCGCCGTCACGCTGCTCGGCTTTTTCGGCTTCATTGCGCTACGCATGGGCGGCGAACCCAAAGCCCTGCTTTTTTCCGAAGTCGGAGTTGATGACGCAGCGAAAGTGCTCGCTGAACTCGACGCTGCGAAAGTCCCTTATGAGCTGCGCGGCGATGGCAGCATGATCTATGTGCCGCAGTCGAAAGTGCTACGCGTGCGCATGTCTCTCGCCGAAAAAGGTCTGCCTGCTGGCGGCACTGTCGGTTATGAAATCTTCGACAATGCAGATGCGCTCGGCACCACGAGCTTCGTTCAGAACATCAATCATCTGCGCGCGCTGGAAGGCGAACTTGCCCGCACGATCCGTTCAATTGACGGCATCGAGGCGGCGCGTGTCCACCTCGTTCTGCCTGAGCGCGAGCTTTTCTCCCGCGACAAGCGCGAACCCAGTGCCTCCATCGTCATGAAGCTGTCGCGCGGCACGCTTGCGACGCAGCAGGTTAAGGCGATCCAGTATCTCGTTTCCTCCGCAGTCGATGGTCTCACGCCGAACCGCGTCTCGATTGTTGATGAGCGCGGCACATTGCTCGCGAGCGGCGCGGGCGACGACGCACAATCCATGCTGACCAGCACGGTGGATGAGCGCCGCACCAACTATGAAAACCGCCTGCGCACACATCTGGAAAACATTCTTCAGCGCGTTGTCGGGCCGGAAAAGGCGCGCGTCGAAGTGGCGGCCGAGATGGATTACAACCGCGTCACACAGACTTCCGATCTGTTTGACCCGGCAAGCCAGGTCGCGCGCTCGACACAAACCATCGAAGACAATTCCACAAGCACGGATGGCGTGCGCAATGAAGGCGTGACGGTTGGCAACAACCTCCCCAACGCCAATCTCGGCGGCGACAACGCCGAAACCGGCGCGCGTCAGGCCGCGAACCGCCTTGAAGAAACGGTCAACTACGAAATCTCCCGCACCACCAAGACCGAAGTAATGGAGCCGGGCCGCGTGAAGCGCCTTTCAGTCGCTGTTCTGGTCGATGGCGCCTATACACGCGGCGAAGATGGCGCGATGGCCTATACGCCGCGCTCGGAAGAAGAGCTTTCCAAGCTGCAGGCGCTGGTGAGAAGCGCTATCGGCTACAATGAAGCGCGCGGCGACCAGGTTGAAGTTGTGAACCTGCAATTCGCGCCGATTGAAGAAGCTGATTTCGGTGCGGTTGAAGCGCCCGCCGAAGAGAACGGCCTCAACCTCGGCTCGCTCGATCTCACCCGGATTGCAGAACTGGCGGTCATTGGCGTGCTGCTGCTCATCGGTCTTTTCTTCGTGATCCGTCCCTTCCTTGGGCGCATCGCACCGGGCTTTGCCGGTGGCGCAGCGGCAGGCACTGCCCTGCCCGGCGCGACGCCTGCTCTGGCGATTGGCAGCCCGGAGGGTCAAGACGCTATCGCAGGTGCGCTGCCTTCCCCCGATACGCTCAATGAAGACATGCTGATCGACATCGCACAGGTCGCGGGCAAGGTGAAGCAGTCTTCCGTTCGCAAGATCGGTGAACTTGTGACCAACCATCCTGATGAATCCATTTCCATTCTCCGCAGCTGGCTGCACGAGACAGCTTGAGGATCTGACCCGTGGCGACCGCACCCAAAATCAAAGACGACAAGGTCCTGACCGGCCCGCAAAAGGCAGCAATCTTCATGCTCGCGCTTGGCGCGGATGACGCCGCCCCCTTGTGGGAAATGTTGGATGAAGACGAGATCAGGGAAATGTCCCAGATCATGTCCTCGCTCGGCACTATTCAGGCAGGCACTGTTGAGAAGTTGCTTGTCGAATTTGCCTCGAAAGTTTCCGGCACCGGCGCGCTTGTCGGTTCTTATGAATCAACCGAGCGCCTTCTGCTCCGCTTCCTTCCCGAAGACCGCGTCAACGCTGTCATGGATGAAATTCGCGGCCCCGCCGGTCGTACCATGTGGGAAAAGCTCGGCAATGTGAACGAGGCTGTCCTTGCAAGCTATCTGAAGAATGAATATCCGCAGACGGTGGCCGTGGTGCTGACCAAAATCCGCGCCGAACATGCGGCTCGCGTCCTCACCCATCTGCCGGAAGATTTCGCGCTTGAAGTCGTGACGCGCATGCTCCGCATGGAATCGGTGCAGAAGGAAATCCTCGACAAGGTCGAACAGACGCTCCGCTCCGAGTTCATGTCGAACCTGTCGCGCACCAACCGCCGCGACAGCCACGAGCTGATGGCGGAGATATTCAACAATTTCGACCGCCAGACGGAAGGCCGCTTCCTCGCTGCGCTGGAAGAGCGCGCGCGTGAATCCGCCGACCGCATCAAGGCGCTGATGTTTACCTTTGAAGACCTTGGCCGCCTTGACCCCGGCTCCGTGCAGACGCTGCTGCGCGCCGTGGACAAGAACAAGCTCGCCATTGCGCTCAAGGGTGCCTCCGACACGCTGCGTGACCTCTTCTTCGCTAACATGTCTGAACGCGCTGCAAAAATCCTGCGCGAAGACATGGAGATGATGGGCCCTGTCCGCCTCAAGGATGTGGATGAAGCCCAGACGACGATGGTGAACATCGCCAAGGATCTCGCCAACAAGGGCGAAATCATGATCGCCACTGACGGCGCCGACAACGAACTCATCTACTGACATAACGCGTAAAGGTAATCGGGCTCGTTCCATGAAACAGGCTGTGAAGTTCACCTTCGACACTTACTTCGGCGACCGGCCCTGCGTGCCTGATCGCATCGAAGACGCGGAAGCACCGCGCATCAGCGAAGCGGAGATGGAAGCCGTTCGCCGCGCCGCCTATGCAGAAGGCCTTGCCGCCGGTGAACGCGAAGCCGCCGCACGCCGCGATGATACGCTCGTTTCAGCCATGAGCCAGCTTGCCGAAAGCACAGGCGCGCTTCTCGCCGCGCTGGACACACAGCTCATCCTGACCCGCAAGGAAGCGGTGATGACCGCAATGGAAGCCGCGCGCAAGCTTGCTCCGGCTCTCGTTGCCACGCGTCCTGAAACCGAGATCGAAGCCGTTCTTCGCAACTGCCTCGCCCATCTCAACCGCGAGCCGCACATCCTGTTGCGCGTGTCTCTTTCGCTCGTTGACCGCCTGAAGGAAGCGGTGGATCGCATGGCGATGGAGCGCGGGCTTTCAGGCCGCATCATCCTGCTTGGCGAACCGGACATGAAGGAAGGCGATTGCGTCGTCGAATGGGCCGATGGTGGCGTCGCCCGCGATCGCGCAGAAATTGAAAACGAAATTACCGCGGCTGTCAGCCGCTACATCGAAACCCTCGGCGCATCTGGCAGCGATGAGAACCGCCTTGCCATGCCCGAACCCGCTCCCGCAGCGGGTGCGGCCAGCCGCAACGAATGACCAAGGAGCACTGAACCATGACCAATCAGGATGATGAAGTGGCCCTCCCCGATCTCGCCGAGGCAGATGCCCTGCCCGCGCAACCGGTGGCAGAAGAATCGACGGAACTGGATGAGCCCCGCACCGCCCAGGACCTCGAAGCCGTTTTCGACGTGCCGGTAAATGTCTCTGCCGTTCTCGGCAAGACGCATATGGAGGTGTCGAACCTGCTCAAGCTTGGTCGGGGAACGGTTGTGGAGCTTGACCGCAAGGTCGGCGAAGCCATCGACATCTATGTGAATGACCGTCTCGTCGCGCGCGGCGAAGTCGTTGTGGTTGATGACCGCCTCGGCGTCACCATGACTGAAATTGTGAAGGGCGGCGTGAACTGATCTTCACGTCCTGATCGCCCAGTTTACTGAACCAAAGAAAGTAGAGGAGCCGCAAATGCGCCTTCTGATCGTCGGAACCCTGAACGGACAGCTCTCCACCGCCACAAAAATGGCGATGTCGAAGGGCGCCAAGGTGACACATACAGAAACCGTCGATCAGGCGATCGAAACCCTGCGCTCGGGCCGTGGCGCAGACCTGATGATGGTCGATGTGGCTGCGGACATTGCGAGCCTCATCCCGCGTCTCCAGGCTGAGCATATTTGCGTGCCCGTGATCGCCTGCGGCGTCGAGACCGATGCGCGCGCCGCCGTGAACGCCATTCGGGCAGGCGCGAAGGAATATATCCCGCTGCCGCCTGATGCCGAGTTGATCGCTGCCGTCCTTTCCGCCGTCGCCGAAGACAATCACGCGCTCATCTTCCGTGATCCGAAGATGGGTGACATCGTAAAGCTCGCCGATCAGGTAGCGCCTTCCGAAGCCTCGATCCTCATCACGGGCGAGTCCGGCACCGGCAAGGAAGTCATGGCGCGCTATGTCCATGACCGCTCACTCCGCCGCGACAAGCCGTTCATTTCCGTAAACTGCGCTGCCATTCCGGAAAACCTGCTCGAGTCTGAACTTTTCGGGCATGAAAAGGGTGCCTTCACCGGCGCCATCGCGCGGCGGATCGGCAAGTTTGAGGAAGCCGATGGCGGCACGCTGCTGCTCGACGAAATCAGCGAAATGGATGTGCGCCTTCAGGCAAAGCTTCTGCGCGCCATTCAGGAACGCGAGATCGACCGTGTGGGCGGCAAGACCCCCGTCAAGGTCAACATTCGCATCATTGCCACATCGAACCGCGACCTTCAGGCAGAAGCACGCGCAGGCCGCTTCCGCGAAGACCTTTTCTACCGGCTCAACGTGGTGAACCTTCAGCTTCCCGCACTCCGTGAGCGTCCGGCCGATATTCTGGCACTCGCCGATCACTTCGCCGCGCGCTATGCGAAGGCAAACAGTCTCCCCGCCAAAGCACTCTCTGCAGAGGCGAAGAGCTTTCTCGCGCGGCACCATTGGGCAGGCAATGTGCGCGAGCTTGAAAACACGATGCACCGCGCCGTGCTGCTCTCGACCGCAAATGAAATCGATGTCAACGCCATCCGCCTGCCGGATGGTTCGCGGCTCGAGGACGCGTCACTTGGC
>JBAYOU010000052.1:0-7908 GCA_041678065.1 Parvibaculum sp.
CATGCGCGCCGCAGCGATTACATTCTGCGCCTTGGTGCGATAAAGGCCGATGGTGCGGATATGCTGGATCAGCCCCGCTTCGCCGAGCTTCAGCATTTTTTCCGGCGTATCGACTTTTTTGAAGAGTTCCTTCGTCGCCTTGTTGACGCCGATATCGGTTGCCTGCGCCGAAAGCGCCACGGCAACGAGCAGCGTATAGGTGTTGGTATATTCGAGTTCCGTCTTCGGCTCCGGCATTGCCTCGGAAAGCCGGCGGAAGAATTCCTCGATGTCGGGTTTTTTCATGAGAAGCGCGCGGGACATGCGCCAAGTCTTTCCACATAACAGGCCGGGCCTGCAAGCCTCATGGTCTTCCCGCGTCGAAAGGCCGGTTGCGGCTGGCTTTTGCGCGCCCTAACCTTCCCCTCCATGGTGAATGTCCGGACAAGCGCTGCCGATATGGCGGCACCCCTTGAGCCACCGCTTCATTTCAATGCGGTGATCGTACCGCATCGTTCGCTCTCGCTGCGCGGCTTTCTGATCCTGATGGCGGTGATAACGGCATCGAACTTCACCGCCGGAAGCCTTTTCATGGCGAAAGGCGCATGGCCGGTCTTTTTCTTCTGCGTGGCCGAGGTGGCAGCGGTCTGGTGGGCGTTTCGGATGAATTACCGCGCCGCCCGCGCCTATGAAACGGTGCAGCTTTCCGACGGTGAATTGCGCGTGCGCCGCATTGATGCGAAGGGCCGCCTGGCGGGTACGGCGAGTTTCCAGCCCTATTGGGTGCGGCTCGCCCTCACCGAAGCGCCGGACAGCTCAACGAAACTTCATCTTGTGAGTCATGGCCGCTCGGTGGAAGTGGCGGCAGCACTCTCCCCGCCGGAGCGCGCAGATTTTGCCAATGCGCTTGAAATCGCGCTGGCAAGAATGAGGGCGGGGCCGGCAGCCACTCAGTAGCGGCAAACGGCCCCGCAATTTCTCAGTGTGCTTCGCGCTCGATCAGCAGCTTCTTGGAGAGCACATTGCCCTTGTCATCAAGCTCGTAAACGATGGGCGCGCCGGTTGCGATGTTGAGCGCAATCACCTGTTCCTGATTGAGCTTGTCGAGCTGCATGACGAGGGCGCGCAGGCTGTTGCCATGCGCTGCCACAAGCACACGCTCGCCCTTCAGCACGCGCGGCAGGATTTCTGCGTCGAAATAGGGAAGCACGCGCTCAGCCGTCATCTTCAGGCTTTCGCCACCGGGCGGCGGCACATCATAGGAGCGGCGCCAGATGTGAACCTGTTCCTCGCCCCATTTCTCGCGGGCATCATCCTTGTTGAGGCCGGAGAGGTCGCCATAGTCGCGCTCGTTCAGCGCCTGGTTCTCCACGATCTCGATGTCGCTCTGGCCAAGCTCGGCAAGCATCAACCGGTTGGTTTCCTGCGCGCGCGAGAGCTTCGAGGTGAAGGAAACGTCGAAGGAAAGCCCGGCCTTCTTCATCGCCTCCCCCGCTTCCTTCGCTTCGGCCTTGCCCTGTGCCGTCAGCCCCGGATCACGCCAGCCCGTGAAAAGGTTCTTTTCGTTCCATTCGCTCTGTCCGTGACGGACAAGCACAAGCAGATTGCTCACGTCTCGCTCCATTGATCCGTAGAAAGATTATTTTATGCCGAGCACATCGGCCATGTTGAAGAGGCCCGGGCCCTTGCCCTGCCCCCATTGCGCGGCCTTGAGAGCGCCGCGCGCGAAAATGCCTCTGTCTTCGGCGATGTGGCTGAGCTTGATGCGCTCATGCTCGGTCGCGAATATCACATCATGGTCGCCCACAACCGAGCCACCACGCAGCGCCGCAAAGCCGATCGCGCCCCGGGCGCGCGGGCCGGTCACGCCATCGCGCCCGCGCTCGGAATTTTCCTTGAGCGGAATGTTGCGACCCTCCGCCGCTGCCTCACCAAGAAGGAGCGCCGTGCCGGAGGGCGCATCGACCTTGTGGCGGTGATGCATCTCGACAATCTCGATATCCCAATCCGCACCGAGCGCCGCTGCCGCCTGCCGCACTAACGCTGCAAGCAAATTCACGCCAAGGCTCATATTGCCCGCCTTCACAATGGTCGCGTGGCGCGCCGCCGCCTTGAGCCGCTCTTCTTCCGTGTTGGAAAAGCCGGTCGTGCCGATCACATGCACGATGCGCGCTTGCGCGGCGAGGGCTGCAAAGGCAACGGAGGCGGCAGGCGTTGAAAAATCGATCAGCGCATCCGCATCCTTGATGACCGACAGCGCGTCCGCCGTGGCGGCAAGGCCGAGCGGCTTTGCAAGCCCTGCCAGCGTGCCGAGATCAGCGCCGATATGGGGTGAACCTTGCGCTTCAAGCCCGCCCGCAAGCGTCACTCCGTCGGTTTCTGCGATGAGACGGATCAGCGTCACGCCCATGCGTCCGCCCGCACCTGTCACCGCAATCTTGATGTCCTGAGCCATGTTGCCTGTCCTCAACCTGTCCGCGCTCTATAGCAGCCCCATCTCACCCCCGGAAGATGAAATAGGCCCCCAGCGCGATGAAGCCAAAGCCGATGGCCGTGTTCCATGTAGGGGACTGGCCGAGATATAGCGCGGAAAACACCACAAAAACCGTGAGAGTAATGACTTCCTGGATCGTCTTGAGCTGCGCTGCGGAATAGACCTCATAGCCCATCCGGTTGGCGGGCACAGCGAGCCAATATTCAAAAAAGGCAAGCCCCCAGCTCAGCAGGACGACGGTGAGAATGGGTGTACTCGTGAATTTGAGATGCCAGTACCACGCCGCCGTCATGAAGACATTGGAAGCGACAAGCAGCGCAATCGGGATGAGATAGGCAGAAAGCGGAGAGGTCATGGAACGGGATCCGGGTGGGAAGCCCGGCAGGATATCCGCCGGGGCCGGACGCAGTTTAAAGGCTGTTTGAAAAGTCCGCCAAGGTCACTCGACTGGTCAACAAACCCACCTCGTCATGGCCGGGCTTGACCCGGCTATCCACGTCTTTGCGGTAAAACCAGAGATTAAAGACGTGGATGGCCCGATTAAATCGGGCCATGACGATGTAGGGGGAGAGATTTTTCAAATAGTCTCCCGCATCCGGGCGAACATATCCGCTACGACTGCATTGAGCCTCTCAGCCTCACCATCACCGAAGCCGCGCGCCACCTCGGGGTAACACGCCAGACGCTGAACAATGTCGTGAACGGCCATACGGGTATCTCGCCCGAGCGGAGCGAAAGGTGGACCAGAAAAAGATCAGCCGCCTGACAAAGGCGGCCTGATCGATTGTGCGGCTCATAACGAGCTTTGAGGAAAGCTCTAGTTCTGAAACCCGTCCCAGAACTCCTTCACCTTGGCGAAGAAGCCCGTGCTTTGCGGGCTGTTGCCAGGTGAAGAGGCTTCCTCGAACTCTTTCAGCAGATCCTTCTGCTTGCGCGTCAGGTTCACCGGGGTCTCGACGGTGATCTGGATATAGAGATCGCCCGTATCGCGGGAATTGAGCACCGGCATGCCCTTGCCCCGCAAGCGGAACTGGCGACCGGTCTGCGCGCCTTCCGGCACTTTCACTTTCACCTTCTTGCCGCCCATCGTCGGCACCTCGATCTCGCCGCCAAGCGAGGCGGTGACCATCGAAATCGGCACGCGGCAGAAAAGGTCTGCGCCATCGCGCTCGAACAGGTGATGCGGCTTTACCGACAGGAAGATGTAGAGATCGCCCGCCGGTCCGCCACGCATGCCTGCTTCGCCCTCACCGGCAAGGCGGATGCGTGTGCCATCCTCCACGCCAGCCGGGATGTTGACGGAGAGCGTACGCTCTTTCTCCGTTCGACCCGCGCCATGACAATTGGTGCACGGCTTGTCGATGGTCTGGCCGCGCCCGTGGCAGGTCGGGCAGGTGCGTTCAATGGTGAAGAAGCCCTGCGCCGCCCGCACCTTGCCATCACCCTGACAGGTTGGACAGGTGATCGGCTTTGAGCCGGGCGCCGCGCCCGTGCCGGTGCAGACATCACACGCAACCGAACCCGGCACGCGGACTTGCGCCTTCTTGCCTTCAAAGGCTTCTTCCAGCGTGATTTCCATATTGTAGCGCAGATCATGTCCGCGCGTCTGGCCGCCGCTGCGCCTTCCGCCGCCGCGTCCCCGGCCGCCCATGAACTCGCCGAAAAGATCGTCGAAAATGTCGGACATGGAGGCACCGCCAAAGCCACCCTGCGCACCGCGTGCGCCGAAGCCGCCACCCATGCTGCCGTCAAAAGCGGCATGGCCGAACTGGTCATAGGCGGCCCTGCTCTGCTCATCCTTCAGCGTGTCATAGGCCTCATTGAGTTCCTTGAAACGCTGCTCGGCAGTCGGGTCGCCCTGGTTCTGATCGGGATGGTATTTTTTGGCGAGAGTCCGATAAGCCTTTTTCAGCTCCTCGGCGGATGCGGTACGGCTCACGCCGAGCACGTCATAAAAATCGCGCTTCGACATGGGAAATCACCTTGCTCGCGAATGGGCCGGGGCGGACGCGCTCATGCGCGCCCGTCCCGCCTGACTATGTGTGAAAGCGGAAATCATGACGATGGCCCGGATCAGGCAGGCTTGTCCTGATCTTTGTTGCTCTCGTCAACTTCCTCGAACTCGGCATCAACGACATCATCCTGCGTGCTGCCGCTCGTGGCATCGCCTGCTGCCGCCGCTTCGTTTTCGGCTTCAGCCTGTGCGGCCTTGTAAAGCGCTTCGCCCATTTTCATGGAAACCTGCGTCAGCGCCTCGGACTTTGCCTTGACCTCGGCCGCATCCGTGCCGGCGAGCGCGGTGCGCAGTGCTTCAACCGCTGCTTCCACTTCTGCCTTCACATCAGCGCCGATCTTGTCGCCATTCTCTGCGAGCGTCTTTTCGGTCGAGTTGGCAAGTGCTTCTGCATGGTTGCGCGTCTCGACTTCCTCACGGCGCTTCTTGTCTTCCTCGGCATGGGCCTCGGCATCCTTCACCATCTTTTCGATGTCGGCTTCCGAAAGACCGCCCGAGGCTTCGATGCGGATTGTCTGTTCCTTGCCCGTCGCCTTGTCCTTGGCAGACACATTGACGATGCCGTTCGCGTCGATGTCGAAAGCAACTTCAATCTGCGGCACGCCACGCGGCGCGGGAGGAATACCCACAAGGTCGAACTGGCCGAGCAACTTGTTGTCTGCCGCCATCTCGCGTTCACCCTGGAAGACGCGGATTGTGACAGCGGACTGGTTGTCTTCCGCAGTTGAGAAGGTTTGCGCCTTCTTGGTCGGGATCGTGGTGTTGCGATCGATCAGGCGCGTGAACACACCGCCCAGCGTTTCAATGCCGAGCGACAGCGGCGTCACGTCGAGCAGCAGCACGTCCTTCACGTCGCCCTGCAGCACGCCCGCCTGAATGGCCGCGCCCATGGCGACCACTTCATCCGGGTTGACGGACATGTTCGGTTCCTTGCCGAAGAACTGCTTCACCGCTTCGCGGATTTTCGGCATGCGCGACTGGCCGCCGACAAGCACGATCTCGTTGATCTGACCCGCATTGAGGCCTGCATCCTTGAGCGCGGCCTTGCACGGCTCGATCGTGCGCTGGATGAGATCTTCGACCAGCGCTTCAAGTTTTGCGCGGGTGATCTTGATGGTGAGATGCTTCGGGCCGGAGGCATCTGCCGTGATGAAGGGCAGGTTCACTTCCGTCTGCGCAGCGGTGGAGAGTTCGATCTTCGCCTTTTCGGCCGCTTCCTTCAGGCGCTGCAGCGCAAGCTTGTCGCCGCGCAGGTCGATGCCGTTCTCTTTCTTGAATTCGTCGGCGAGATAGTTGACGAGGCGCATGTCGAAATCCTCGCCGCCGAGGAACGTGTCGCCATTCGTCGCCTTCACTTCGAAGACACCGTCGCCGATCTCGAGGATCGACACGTCGAAAGTGCCGCCGCCAAGGTCATAGACCGCGATCAGCTCGCCATCCTTCTTGTCGAGACCATAGGCAAGCGCTGCCGCTGTCGGCTCGTTGATGATGCGGAGCACTTCAAGACCTGCAATCTTGCCCGCGTCTTTCGTCGCCTGGCGCTGCGCGTCATTGAAATAGGCCGGAACCGTGATGACGGCCTTCTCGACCTTCTCGCCGAGATAGTCTTCTGCCGTTTCTTTCATCTTCTGGAGGATGAAGGCCGAAACCTGTGACGGCGAATATTTCTCGCCATGCGCTTCCACCCAGGCATCGCCATTATCGGCGCGGACAATGCTGTAGGGCACCATGCCCTTGTCCTTCTGGGTCGTCGGGTCTTCATAGGAGCGCCCGATCAGGCGCTTGATTGCAAAGAGTGTATTGGTCGGGTTGGTAACTGCCTGGCGCTTGGCGGACTGGCCGACAAGCCGCTCGCCATCCTGCGTAAAGGCCACCATGGAGGGGGTGGTGCGGGCGCCTTCGGAATTCTCGATGACTTTGGCACTGCTGCCTTCCATCACCGCGACACACGAATTCGTCGTGCCGAGGTCGATACCGATGACTTTAGCCATGACTTACTGGTCCTCTTTCACTGCGGCGGGCCGGGCGGGCCTCGTGGCACCCGCTGGTCCGGAAAGCGCTATTGCGCTGCCCGGCTTCACCGGCTCCCAAAGGGAAACCTTGCCCGGGCGGTACTCTCGCTCGGCAGGGCGTTGAAACATTGCCGTGTATATAGGTTTGGGTTTTACGCCCCGCAAGCGTTGATGCGGCAATATGGTCACAGGAGAGAGGCGGAATGGACTCATTTCGCCTCCCGCCTGTCACAAGAGGGCCTTTGCCCGAAAAGCAAAAGGGACGGTATGGAACCGTCCCCTTCCCGTTCGTCAAGAGACTGTTTGAAAAGCCCCTCCCCCGGATCGTCTTGCCCGGACCTGATCCGGGCATCCAGCGGCTTGCTCCATACTCACTGTATGGATTGCCGGGTCAAGCCCGGCAATGACGAGGTTGGTTGGTTGACGATCCAGACGGCCTTGGCGAAGTTTTCAAACAGTCTTTAACAAGAAGCGTTCTGCCGTCCCCGGCTCTTTGGCCCGGCTCTCTGGCCCTAGAGCTGGTTGTCCGGATAGACGCTGTTCCATTCGCAGGGCTGGTTCTGCCAGCTCTCCTTGCGAATGCTGGACTGGAGGACATCCGGCCCGGTCATGTCTTCGCGCAGATCGGCGGCTTCGTCCTTCGCGTCTGTGTAGCCCTTCTCGGCGGCGAGGTTGAACCACATCAGCGCAAGCTGCTTGTTCTCGCGCTGGGTGGTGAGCAATGCCGCTGCCTTGGCGGGCGCGTTCATCCCGCGCACGAGATCGCCGGAATAGATGCGGCCAAGCTCGTAAAAGGCGCGCGGCTCACCCTGCCTTGCCGCCTCGCAATACCATTTCGTCGCCTTCTGATTGTTGAAAACGCCGACACTGCCCGCAATGCTGCAGCAATAGCTGTCGCCCATTTTCATCTGTGCGGTGACATCGCCCGCCTCTGCGGCACTCTCATTGGCGGCGATCCGCGCATTGTCGGTTGCGCGGGTTGCGCCCTGTGTGGCAACGGCGACGCAGCCTGAAAGCGCCACGGCACCGGCAAACCCTATGAAAATAGCGGCAAGCCGCCCTATTCTTCCCTTCATCACGCCCCCCTTACGCGCCCTGAATGGCGCAGTTTCGACCCGTCAGCCCGTTTAATATGACACTCATACTGCCACTATACGAGTCTTCATCTTGAGAAAATCAGTCGAAACGGAGTTTGAAGGGATCACGCTTTATCCGGGCTTTCTGGATGGAAATACCCAGCATGCGCTGGTTTCTGCCGTTCTTAAGGGGTTGGAGGCAGAAATGCCTTATCGCCCCCGCATGCCTCGCACGGGCAAGCCCTGGTCGATCCATCAGATGAATTTCGGCCCGCTTGGCTGGGTCTCCCGGTCTGATGGCTATGGCTATGCCGCGCTGAACGAGGCAACCGG
>JBAYOU010000053.1:0-7886 GCA_041678065.1 Parvibaculum sp.
CTCACCGCCCGGCCGGAGATCGATCCGGCAATCAACCGTTTCCCATGGCTTCGGCGTGAACCATTTGAGGAGGTGTGCGGGCTCCGTCCAGGCGCGCCAGACGAGACGGGGTGAAACATCGACAACGCGCTCCAGCACGAGATCCAGCTTCGGGTCGATTTTAGGTCTGTTCATCGCTCCTCCTCCTTCATGTCCACAAGATAATCATCGAGTTGATCGAGCCGCGTTTCCCAGAGCAACCGCTGCTGCGACAGCCATGTCTCCAGCGTTTTCAGCGTCTGCGGTTCCAGCTTGTAGATGCGACGGCGACCTTCCTTGCATGAAGTAACGAGGTCGCACTTTTCGAGAACGGCAAGGTGCTGCATGAAAGAAGGCAGAGCCATCTTGAACGGTCGCGCAAGCTCCCCCACCGCGGCAGGGCCCCGCCCGAGCCGCTGGACCACCGCCCGGCGTGTCGGATCACCAAGCGCGTGAAAGAGCCGATCGAGCTTCACATGCATTTGATTAGTCATATGCCTAAGTATCGGCTGGCAATAGTTAGGTCAACACCTTACATTCTTGCACATACCGAAACAGGCACCCCCGTTTAATCCCATCCCCTTTTCATGAGCTCTCACCCGAACCGGAGACAGCGACGCATGAAGAGGCGAATGGCAGCTTGGAAAACGGCCCTCCTCGGCACAGCCCTCGCGCTCGCGCCGGTCACCCTGCCCGCCACCGCAGAGGCTGCCGTCAAGGCGGTCAACGACAATCCGCGACTGGCCAGCTGCATCGCGCGCGCGGCAGAACATTACGACCTTCCCGAACCGCTGATCTGGCTCATCCTTGATGTGGAAGGCGGGGTGGAGGGAACCGTGTCCGTGAACACCAACGGAACCGAAGACCTCGGCCCGATGCAGATCAACACGATCTGGCTACCGGAAATTCAGTCTGCCTATAACGAGCCAGTTGAAAGACTGAAGGCGCGGCTTGCCAATGATGGCTGTTTCAACATCGCCATGGGCACATGGATTCTCCGCCTCAGCATCGACAATGCAGGCGGCGAGGTATGGCGCGGCATTGCCTGGTATCATTCGCGCACCCCATCCCATGCGCGACGCTACCTCGATCGCGTGCTTAAAACCGCCGAACGCTGGTATGGAAAGAAGATCGACCTCGAAATCGACTTCTGATCCCCCTCAAACTTCTCAAAGAAAAAGGCCCGCTTCGAAAAGCGGGCCAGTCTCCGGAGATGCGGCCATGGCCGCACCACCTTTTCAGGGGGGTTTTAGCGGAACAGCGACAGAATGTTCTGCGGAGCGCCATTGGCGATCTGCAGCGCCTGAATACCCAGCTGCTGCTGAACCTGCAGAGCCTTCAGGCGAGCACTTTCGCGGTTCATATCCGCATCGACCAGCACGCCAATGCCACGCTCGGTTGCATCAGCGAGTTTGGTGACGAAGTCCTTCTGAATGCCCAGACGGCTTTCCACCGAACCGAGCAGAGAACCGACTTCCGTGGCCTTCGCAATCGCCGCTTCAACTTCACCCAGCGCATCGGCAAGATCCGCTGCATCAAGCGTGTTGTCCACGGCAAACGCAGCACCAAGGATGCCACCGGCAACCACCGCCGAGGTGCCTGCGCTGAGGGTACTCTGGAAGAAGCCCGTACCGGCAGCATCCATATAGTCGGTCTGACCGGGGTCGAACACGATGTTCTCCGGCGTGACCGTGGAACCGGTACGAACGAGCGAAGCGAGAATATTCACCGCCTCACCAGTATCGGCCGTGTCGTTGATCGAACCGTCAAGCCAGTTGTTGCCGTTGAAGGAAGCAGACGAAATCACGGATTCGATCTGTGACTTGAGCTGCTGGATGTCGTCGTTGATCTTGATCTTGTCAACGCCGGCGTCCTGCGCGGCAACGAGACGCTGCTTCATTTCCTTGAGCAGATCGACGACAGCTTCGTTCGCCGTCGAGGCAACGTCCGCAGTCGATTGGCCGAGGCCAATCGCGTCGGAAATTGCCTGATAACCGACAAGGTCAGTCCGCATCGTGGTGGCAATAGCCCAATATGCAGCATTGTCCTTGGCAGAACCCACACGCATACCCGTGGAGATACGGTCCTGCGTGGTCTCAAGGCTGTGGTTGATGGAGGTAAGTGTCTGAAGCGCCGTCATGGCGCCGACGTTCGTCAGAATAGAGCTCGACATGGCATCTTCTCCTATGTTCTAGGTTTCCAGATGTCCCGCCTTCTGACGACCTGCAAAGGCCTCGTCCGTTCTTCGGAATTGCTGGCCTGAGATGACGTGCCTACCCTCATCCGTCCGGGTTAAATGCGGATTTACGTTTCAGACATTCTCTGTTTTCACCTGCTGCTCGTTTCAAGAGATAACGATAGCCGTTTCTTAAAACTTCACTTAACCCGCTCTCCCTAGCGTCTGCGCTATTCGTCCCGATCCGGATGAATTGTCATCGTTCCAGCACAGGACAAGCGCAATGGGCCTCATCATCGGAATTTCTTTGCTCTTCATCGCCGTGCTGGGCGGTTTCATTGGCATGGGCGGTCATCTCGCCGTTCTTTGGCAACCCTTCGAGGTTCTCATCGTCTGCGGCGCGGCGTTTGCTACATTTTTTACCGCAAATTCCATGAAGGTGATCAAGGATACGGGCCGCGCCCTGATGGATATTTTCACGGCGAGACGGCTGAAGGAGAAAGACTTCCTTGATCTTCTCGGCCTCATGTTCTCCCTTCTGCGTACCATTCGCGGGCAAGGCATCCTTCATCTCGAAGCCGCAATTGAACGCCCCTACGACAGCCCGATCTTTCAGCAATATCCCTCCGTGCTCGCAAAGCCGCGCGCCGTCTCCTTCCTTTGCGATTATCTGCGCCTCCTCTCTCTCGGCACCGCAAAGCCACATGAGGTGGAGGCGCTTATGGATGAAGAAATCCGGATGCTTTCGAAGGACCTGCATCGTCCGACACACGCGCTCTCCGTTGTGGCGGATGCTCTTCCTGCCCTTGGCATCGTTGCGGCCGTCCTCGGTGTTATCAAGGCAATGGGCGCGATCAATCAGCCGCCCGAAGTATTGGGCCATCTGATTGGCGGCGCCCTCTTCGGCACTTTCCTGGGCGTCTTTCTTTCCTATGGGGTGGTAAGCCCGATTGCGGGTCAGGTGCGCTCCAACCGCGATACCGAGATCAGCTATTTCCTCGCGATAAAATCAACGCTTCTCGCCCATCTGAACGGCGCAGCCGCGCAGGTTGCCGTGGAATATGGTCGCAAGGTGCTGCATGACGATGCGCAGCCGAGCTTTGACGCGGTCGAGGAAGCGACGATCCGCGAAAATGAAATCATCCGACACTCCAAGAACCGCAAGGTCGCATGATGACGTCAGCACAAAACTGGAATCGAACCGGCTTTTGGCTTGGAGGAAGCCTTCTTTCAGGACTCGCGCTAGGATATGCGGCGGGAAATGATGCGCTTCAGCGCCTCTATCCGGCTCCCACCGTCGCGGCGATAGCCGAAGAAGAAGAAGGCATAACCACTACACCAGAAGAGCGAGCACTCATCCAGCCGGAACGCTATGTCGAATTTGGTCAGTTTGTCGTTCCGGTGCTACGCGCGGGCCAGACAACAGCCTTTATTCTTGCGGATATCACGCTTGATCCGGGCTCGGTGGAAAAGGCGGTGCGGATTCGAAGCAGCTTGCCGCGCTATCGAGATGTCATTCTGCGGACACTCTATGCCGAAGCGGGAAAAGGCGTGTTCGAAGGACCCAACTTCAACCCCGACCGCCTCGGCGATCACCTCGGGAAGGCGCTCGTCGCAGCTGCACCGGAAATCGGCGATGGGAAGGTGATGTTCCAGCGATTGCTGCTGCAAAACAACACCAGATAGCGACTGTGCAATGGCCGACAAGCTGCCTCCTCTCCAGCAGATTGACCCGGACATCTTCCGGCAAGGAACACCCGCTTTCAAAGAACTGGTGGCGATCAAAGCCAATGTCTATGTGCTTTTACGCCCGCCGCTCTTTGTGCCCGGTACGGAGCCGCTTCGTATTGAAGGCACAGTAGAGCGCATTCTGCCGAATAATATTCTTCGGGTGAACACAGATCTCGGCAGCTTCGCTGTGCGCCTGATGGACAACCCCCAGATCGATCGGCACGGCCAGGTCGTAACCGAAGCACAGAATGCATTGCCGATGAACGGAGCGAAACTCGCCGTCACAATCTCACCTTCAGGTGCGAGCGCACGCCTTGAAGCCATCTCGCTTGCGGTGGGGAGCGGAGGCGTGCCCTCTCTCCCGGACGCATCGCTTCCGCATGTCATCGCCGCACATACCGCACGCACCAGCATGGCTCCACCGGTTTCTCCCCTCCTTGCGGAAGGAACGAGACCGAACAATGCACAGGAGCCGCTCGGCCTTAAAGGGCTCACCAGCTTTTACGGCTCAGCCATTGGAGCGCAGCGTCAGAGCGAATTGTGGTTCAAGAGCGATTCCGCAGCCGACGAGAATGACAAGAGCGCCTTTCGCAGTAGCCATAGCACAAGGGACATTTCACGCGCCTTTGCCGAGGCGGGCGGGCTTACGCGACCCAGCGACGCCCATCGCATCACCACAAGCTTCGGTGACTCCACACGCCAGACCTTCTATTCGATGATGGAAATGCTCGCGATCATCAACCCGATGGCGATGACGCAGGCGCAACGCAACATGCCACGGGACAATTCGAGCTTTGGCGCAGGTATTCTCTTTTTTCTGCTCAGCCTGAAACATGGCGGCATCAATCGCTGGCTGGAAGCAACGCTTGCCCCGCAGGATGAACGAGACAAGAGCGGTTACGGCGACTATTTCGACCGACAGTTCCTTGCGCACCTTGTTCACATCGAAGGCCAGGGAAGCTGGCGCGTAACACTCATTCCCTTCATGGCGCGAGAGCTGTCACAAATCGTCTGGGCGGTGAAAGAGCGTCCGCACGGCACTGCGGAACATTTCGCCCTGCAACTTGTTCTGCCTCATGTCGGCCCGATCCAGATTTCCGGCTACACGGATGAAGGCTGGCTGAACCTGCTGCTTCTTTCGCTCATCCCCTTTCCCTACTCTCTGGAGCGGCTGACGGGCGAAGCTGCTTTTCATGCTTTCAAGAATTATGGCTTCGAAGGCACGCTTTCCTATTCATCCAATACGCAACTCTGGCTTCCCTTCCTCGAAGCACTGCATTTTGAACGGCGCGTCTAGGAGATACGAAACCGAAACCCCGTTTTATTCATGCGAGCCTAACCTTTCCGCATATGACAATGGAAAGAGCCGTGAGCGGAACAAGCATCAGCCATCTCATCGCACCGGTCGCGTCCGACTTCGAGACAAAGGGAGCGGCCACCGGAACCGGTAGCGCCGCACGTCGCGAGCGCGACACAGACGACGCCTTCGCAAGCCTTCTCCACGGCAAGGCGACAATGCCACAAGGCGAGCACAAGGCGAGCGGTGAAGAAGGAACACTTCTAGCCGACATGGCAGAGAACGGCATGGCATGGGTTGTACCGCACACCGCGCCCGCTCCACCTGCGCCGGAGATAACAGTTTTTGATGGGAAGATGCAGGCGAACACGCTGTTCTCTGAAGTGCAGCCAGAGGTAGTCTCCGCATTGCCCCTTAACGCCACGCCGGGCATCGCTGGCGAAGTGGAAGTGCCAGACAGCGCACCGCAAGCAGCAGCCGGCAAGGCTTCCTCCGAGGCTTTTGGCTTTACTCCACGAATGCCTTCATTCGGTCCCGCCGCCACCGCAGAAGCTGAAATCGGTGTGACGGTTCCCCCGGATATGGAACCGGATCATTCAATGGTGGCGGCACGACAGATGCCCCTAACTGCGAAGCCGACGACCAACAAAGAGCTGTCTGTCGCAGATATGACCGTCCAGCAGGATGGAAAGCAGAAGCAAAATAGTGCGCCCGACACGAAGGTCTTGGGCGACGTCTTCATCGCCCGGCCCGATGCAAACCGTGCGCTTCCCGCAGCCGCTTTTACCGTGAGGTTAAGTGAGCCAGTGGACCCCGGCCAGGGACCGCGAGAAACACTCGCAAATATTGATGCCCTTACGACACCGGTGCGAGCCGATGCGGCTCGCGCCGCCGCCGCGCCGCAAGATGCCCGCCCCGTGCGCCAGATCACAGAAGCCGTCCAGCACGCCGCCTCCAACGGACGCGACGGTCTTACGCTTCGGCTCTTCCCTGAAGAACTGGGCGAAGTGGATATCTCTCTGCGTATGAGCGACGGATTGCTGAAGATCAGCATCGCCTCCGCCCGCCCGGACACATTGATGCTGCTACAGAATAACCATCAGATGTTGAGCCGCGCTCTTGGCGACCTCGGCTTTGCCGATGGTACAACGCAGTTTGAGTTCACCGAACGTCAGGACCAGTCAAGCGACCCCGATGAGAAGCGCAGCAGCCAGAGCACACGCCGCTTGCTCGGCAGCGAGGCTACGCAAGAACCCACACAGATGAGCCATCGCATTGATGGTGTCATCGACATAAGGCTCTGACCCCATCGGCCAGAAGTGACAAGGAGATTCCGATGACCGCCATTCCCCAGACGACATCTGACTACAACGCTTTCCTGAAGCTGATGACGGCGCAGATGAAGTATCAGGATCCGCTGGCGCCGCTTGATGCAACGCAGTTCGTGACGCAGCTCGCGCAGTTCTCGCAGGTCGAGCAGTCCGTTCAGATGAACAGCAAGCTCGACGGTTTGACGAGCGCCATCGCCAATCTGTCGTCACAGACAGCTGTTTCCCTGATCGGGCGACAGGTTGAGGTACACGGCAATGCGGTGACGCTGAAGGATGGAAGCGCGAGCTTCGCCGTCACCCTTGATGATACGCCCGAGCAGGCTGTCTATGTCATTGCGGATGCACAGGGCAATATCGTCCGGCATGGCGAGTTCACCTATTCCGGTGACCGTCACGTGATCGATTGGGATGGCAAGAACAATGCGGGCGTGCCGGTCGATGACGGTCCCTATCGTATCGAAGTCATTGCTTCCGACGAGAACGGCAACTCCATACCGGCGCGCAGTTTCATCAAACAGACCATTGCACAGGTCATCCAGTCCGGCGGCACGACAAGTGTGCTTCTCGATAATGGCCAGACGATCGACATCAATGCGGATATGCGGATTTCATGACACATTACGACGCAACGAAAAAGCGGCTTCCCCGGAAGCCGCTTTCTTTGTGCCTGGTTCATCACGACCTAGAGATCGAACTTCATGCCTGCAAGTGAAAATTCTGCGGGCTCCACCTGCCGGCCGGAGGATGCATAAAGCCCCTCGCTGCCCATCTCCTTCTCCGCCTTCACATGAATGCCGACGATCTGGTGGACGGTTTCCTCAAGCAGCTTGAGTGCCCTCTCATTGCTCTGAGCAGCTTGCGCGAGTTTCTGCAAACCAGCCCCGAATGTCTCGGCGATCCAGCTACGGGGCACTTTGGATGAGGCTTCCTCGACAATCCCGTCCAGCGCGACAAGCAGCGCTTCCTTCCGGTCCGCAGCCTCAGGCAGAAACTCATAGCGAAGCTCATAAACCGCCTGTGCTTCCTCTTCCAGCGTCTCGGTCAGGTCAGCAAGAGCCTTCGCCATGCGCATCTCCACCGCTGCAAGGCGCGCGACCGCCGCCTCATCAACCTGCGGACCTGCTTCTGCAACGGGCACCTCTTTAACAACGGCCACCTCGTCGAAAGACTTGATCTTCTCCGAGAGCTTCTTTCCCGTCTCATTCATGCCTCTACCCCCATTCGCCGGAATTTGCTGCACCATAAGCGCGCGCCATATCGCGATGGATGAGTTCGGCAATGCCAACCCCACCGCTCTTCGCCACAGCCTCGCCAATGGTCTGCATCAGAAAAC
>JBAYOU010000054.1:0-7836 GCA_041678065.1 Parvibaculum sp.
CGAAGGCATCTCCAAGATGGGCGAACTGGTTGATCTCGGCGTGAAGGCAGGGATCGTAGAGAAGGCAGGTTCGTGGTTCTCCTATGGCAGCCAGCGCATCGGTCAGGGCCGCGAAAACGCCAAACAGTTTCTCAGAGACAACCCTGATATGGCGAACGAGATTGAAGCCGCCATCCGCCAGAATGCGGGCCTCATCGCGGAGCAGATCCTGGATGTTGGCGAGCCTGAAGAGGATGACGGGGACAGCGCGGAGGCAATTGCCTGATCTTTCTTGAGCCATTTCTCTGGCTCCGGCCCGTGTGGCCGGGCACAGACGGCGCCGGGTACCCTCCGGCGCCGTTTTCCTTTTTGGAGCTTTAGCGGGGCTTCCAGAATGACCGCTGGTCGGGCATGGGGCCTTTCTGGACAGGCGACAGGGCGACAGGTAAAAGCGGGCACCCTATATTCGTTATAAAATGGGCGGATAGGCCATGCCACCGCCCCCGCGAGGGATTTATCGCCCCGCGGATAGCACGGACAAAAGAGCGATCCATGGACGGCCTCAACGATATCCGACGCAAATTTCTGGACTATTTCGGGGAGCAGGGCCACGAGGTCGTGCCATCAGGTTCGCTCGTGCCGAATAATGATCCGACACTGCTCTTCACCAATGCCGGTATGGTGCCGTTCAAGAATGTCTTCACCGGACAGGAGACGCGGCCCTATGTGCGGGCTGCGAGCGCCCAGAAATGTGTGCGCGCGGGCGGCAAGCACAACGATCTCGACAATGTCGGGTACACGGCGCGGCATCACACTTTCTTCGAGATGCTCGGCAATTTCTCCTTCGGCGATTATTTCAAAGCCGAAGCAATCGAGTTTGCCTGGACGCTCATCACCAAGGAGTTCGGCCTGCCAAAAGAGCGGCTGATGGCGACCGTCTATTCGGAGGATGATGAAGCATTCGACCTCTGGAAGAAGATTGCCGGCCTTCCCGATGAGAAGATCATTCGCATTCCGACCAGCGACAATTTCTGGTCGATGGGCGATACCGGCCCTTGCGGTCCCTGTTCGGAAATCTTCTTTGATCATGGCGACAAGATTCCCGGTGGGCCCCCCGGCAGCCCCGATCAGGATGGCGACCGCTTTATCGAGATCTGGAATCTCGTCTTCATGCAGTATGAGCAGCAGGAAGGCGGGAAGCGGGTGAACCTGCCGCGTCCTTCCATAGATACGGGCATGGGGCTTGAGCGCATTGCGGCGGTGCTGCAGGGCACGCATGACAATTATGCGACCGATCTCATGCGCGCGCTCATCATCGCCTCTGCGGACGCCTCAAAGAGCGATCCCGACGGCCCGCATGCGGTGAGCCACCGCGTGATTGCAGACCATCTGCGCTCCTCTTCCTTCCTCATCGCGGATGGTGTGATGCCTTCCAATGAGGGCAGAGGCTATGTGCTGCGCCGCATCATGCGCCGCGCCATGCGCCACGCGCAGCTTTTAGGCGTGGCCGAACCTCTGATGCATCGGTTGGTGCCCGCGCTTGTGCGCCAGATGGGGGACGCCTATCCCGAACTTCGCCGGGCGGAAGCACTTGTCACCGAGACGCTGAAGCTTGAGGAAACGCGTTTCCGCGAGACGCTGACGCGCGGCCTGAAGCTTCTTGATGATGAAGTCGAGAAACTTGGCACCGGAGGCGTATTGCCGGGTGAGGTAGCGTTCCGCCTTTATGACACCTATGGCTTCCCGCTTGATCTGACGCAGGATGCGTTGCGCGCGCGCGGCATGAGCGTCGATCAGGCCGGTTTCGATGCGTCGATGGCGAAGCAGCGCCAGGATGCCCGCGCGGCCTGGTCGGGCTCCGGGGAAAAGGCGACCGAAGCCGTCTGGTTCGAACTGCGCGACAAACTCGGTGCGACCGAGTTCCTCGGCTATGAATCCGAGGTTGCCGAAGGCAAGGTGGTTGCACTGCTTGTGGACGGCCAGCCCGTTGATGAAGTCAGCGCGGGGCAAGAAGCTGCTCTCATCACCAATCAGACGCCGTTCTATGGCGAGTCCGGCGGCCAGATCGGCGATACGGGCGTTGCCTTCTCGGCTGATGGTGCGGAGTTCCTCATCGTTGATACGCTGAAGAAGCTGGGCGACATGCATGTTCATATCGGCAAGCTTTCCCGCGGAAGCCTCAAGCTGGGCGATATTGTCGAGATGAAGGTGGACAAGGCGCTGCGCGATGCAACGCGGGCCAACCACTCGGCGACCCATCTGCTGCATGAGGCGCTGCGCCGTGTGCTCGGCCCCCATGTTACGCAGAAGGGCTCGATGGTCGGGCCGGAGCGCTTGCGCTTCGACTTCAGCCATCCCAAGCCCATGACGCAGGAAGAGATTGCCGATGTCGAGGCGTTGGTGAACCGCGTCATTCGGCGCAACACCGAAGTTTCGACGCGCCTGATGACGCCGGATGATGCAATTGCCGCAGGCGCGCTGGCGCTGTTCGGTGAGAAATATGGCGATGAGGTTCGCGTTCTTGCGATGGGCCTTGATGAGGAGAAGGAAAACCGCACCTACTCTGTTGAGCTTTGCGGTGGCACGCATGTGCGCCGCCTTGGCGACATTGCGATCTTCAAGATTGTGAGTGAGGGCGCGGTTGCCTCCGGCATCCGCCGGATCGAGGCGCTGACGGGCGAGGGCGCACGTGCCTATCTCGTTCAGCAGGAACGCCTCCTCAAGGAAGCCGCCGGTGCACTGAAGATTGCGCCGGATGATTTGCCGTCGCGTGTCGTATCGTTGATGGAAGAACGCAAGCGCCTTGAGCGCGAGCTTGCCGAGGCGAAGAAGAAGCTCGCCCTTGGCGGCGGTGCGTCATCCGGTGCAGGTGGTGACGCCGCATCGCAGATTCAGGAAGTGGGTGGCGTGAAACTCATCGCCCGCAAGCTTGAAGGTGTGAACCCGAAGGATCTGCGCGGCCTTATCGATGGTGGCAAGAAGCAGATCGGCTCCGGTGTGGTGGCCTTTGTTGCCATTTCCGAAGATGGCAAAGGTGCGATCGCCGTTGGTGTCACCGCTGATCTGACCGAACGGTTCAATGCGGTTGAACTTGTCAAAGCGGGTGCTGCTGCGATGGGCGGCAATGGGGGCGGTGGCCGCCCGGACATGGCGCAGGCAGGCGGGCCGGATGCGGCCAAGGCCGATGAAGCGCTTGATGCCGTGCGGGCAGCCATTGGAGATCTTGCTGGAGTCGCCTGACGAGCAGTGCCGTTGTGTAAAACAAAAGGGCCGTAAGCATGAAAGCTTGCGGCCCTTTGATGTTTGGTCATCTGGCGATGGAAGCTTAGCTTGCCTTGGACAGCGCCTTGTCGAGATTGGCGGCAACCTTGTCGAGGAAGCCTTCGGTCGAAAGCCACTTCTGTTCCGAGCCAACGAGAAGGGCGAGGTCCTTCGTCATGTAGCCGCTTTCCACCGTTGAGACGCAGACCTTCTCAAGCGTCGCTGCGAATTTCGCCAATGCCTCGTTACCATCAAGCTTGGCGCGGTGCGCCAGTCCGCGCGTCCAGGCGAAGATGGAGGCGATGGAGTTGGTCGAAGTTTCCTCGCCGCGCTGATGCGCGCGGTAGTGGCGCGTCACCGTGCCGTGGGCGGCTTCCGCTTCCATGATCTTGCCATCCGGTGTCAACAGTACGGAGGTCATCAGGCCGAGAGAGCCGAAGCCCTGCGCGACGGAGTCTGACTGCACGTCGCCATCATAGTTTTTACACGCCCAGACATATCCGCCGGACCACTTCATGGCAGAGGCCACCATATCGTCGATCAGGCGGTGTTCGTAGGTGAGTTTCGCCTTCTCGAATTCGGCCTTGAACTCAGCCTCATAGATTTCCTGGAAGATGTTCTTGAAGCGACCATCATAGGTTTTGAGAATGGTGTTCTTGGTCGAGAGATAGACCGGGTAGCCGCGATCCAGGCCATATTTCATGCATGCGCGCGCGAAATCGCGAATGGAATCGTCGAGATTGTACATCCCCATCGCAATGCCGCCGCCGGGGAAATCATAGATCTCTTCTTCAATGGTCTCCTTGCCGTCTTCGGAAACCCATTTCATCGTGAGTTTGCCCTTGCCGGGAATGCGCATATCGGTGGCCCGGTACTGGTCGCCAAAGGCATGGCGGCCAATCACGATCGGCTCAGTCCAGCCCGGCACAAGGCGCGGAATGTTGCGGCAGATGATCGGCTCACGGAAGACAGTGCCGCCCAGAATATTGCGGATCGTGCCGTTGGGCGACTTCCACATCTGCTTCAGCTTGAATTCTTCGACGCGCGCCTCGTCCGGCGTAATCGTCGCACATTTCACGCCAACGCCGTATTTTTTGATCGCCTCGGCGCTTTCGACCGTTACCTTGTCGTCGGTCGCATCGCGATGCTCCATGCCGAGGTCGTAATAATCGAGGGTGAGGTCCACATGCGGGAAGATCAGCTTGTCCTTGATCATCTGCCAGATGATCCGGGTCATTTCGTCGCCATCGAGGTCAACCACGGGATTTGCGACTTTTATCTTCGACATGAGGGATCCTTCGAGACATGAACGGGAAATCGGGGGGCACCGCACGAACGGCAGCCTCTTCACGGACCCCATCCCTATAACATTGCGGGACGATTGATTAAAGGCGGCCAATCGCCTATTGACCCCGTCTCCGGTGTGTCCGGAGCGAGGTTCCCCGACGGAAAGCAGCAGATCGGCGCATGGCCGGAACAGATCGGACGAAAAAATCGGAAGCTTCCGGCGCGCCCGGACCCGCAGTGATTCTCGTTGCGCCACAGCTTGGCGAGAATATAGGCACCACGGCGCGCGCCATGCTGAATTTCGGCTTGTCAGACCTGCGCCTTGTGCGCCCGCGCGATGGCTGGCCAAATGAGCGCGCGCGTGCGGCGGCTTCTGGTGCTGACATCGTCATTGAAGGGGCGCGGCTTTTTGATACCACGGAAGAGGCGGTTGCGGATCTTGATTATGTGGTCGCGACCACGGCGCGCAGCCGGGGCATGGTGAAGCCTATCCTCACCCCGGAAAAGGCTGGCAAGACGCTGCGCGAGGCTTTTGCGCAGGGGGGGCGGGGCGGCTTTCTTTTCGGGCCGGAACGCACAGGGCTCGAAAATGACGATATCGCCCTTGCAGACGCGATCATGATGGTGCCGGTGAACCCGGCCTTTGCCTCGCTGAACCTCGCCCAATGCGTGCTTCTCATGTCCTATGAGTGGTTCAAGGCAGGCGACACCACCGAGGCTGAACAGATCGACTATCAGCGGGGCCGACCGGCCACCAAGGAAGAGCTGATCGGATTTTTCGAGCATCTGGAAGGGCAGCTTGACCGTTTCGGGTTTCTCAAGCCGCCAGAGAAACGCCCCTCCATGATCCGTAACCTGCGCAACATGTTCCAGCGAGCGACCCTCACGGAGCAGGAAGTGCGCACCCTGCGGGGAGTGGTCGCGTCCCTCACTCGCCGTTACCCGAAGGGGGAAGGCCCGCCGGAATAGGCGTTCTGGCCGTTTGACAGGCCCGCCTCACCGCGCTAAAACGCGCCCGAAGTGGGCTTCCGCTACCTTTCAACGCGAGGCTCTTTTTCATTCGATACGCACCCGCGGGAACGGCGACGCTTGTAGTCGGTCCCTGTCAATCTGCCCGGTTCGCCGGAAGGATAAAGGAGGGCGCGTTTCCTTGATTTTTTGACCTTTAAAGGAAACTGCGATGACAAAGCGCCAGGAGTCCAAATACAAAATTGATCGCCGGATGGGTGAAAACATCTGGGGTCGTCCGAAGAGCCCGGTTAATCGCCGCGAGTACGGCCCCGGCCAGCATGGCCAGCGCCGCAAGGGCAAGCTCTCGGACTATGGCGTCCAGCTCCGCGCCAAGCAGAAGCTCAAGGGCTTCTATGGCAATATTTCGGAAAAGCAGTTCCGTGGCATCTACAAGGATGCGAACCGCGGTCGTGGTGACACGGGCGAGCTTCTGATCGGCCTGCTCGAGCGTCGTCTCGATGCGATCGTTTACCGCGCCAAGTTCGTGCCGACCGTTTTCGCCGCCCGCCAGTTCGTGAGCCACGGCCATGTGCTTGTGAATGGCCAGCGCGTCAACGTGCCGAGCTATCGTGTGCGCGAGGGTGATGTGGTTGAGGTGCGCGCGAAATCGAAGCAGCTCACCATTGTTCTCGAAGCCGTGCAGAGCGCCGAGCGCGATGTGCCGGACTATATCGAAGTCGATCATGAGAAGATGACGGCGAAGTTCGTCCGCGTTCCGGCTTTTGCCGATGTGCCCTATGCGGTGCAGATGGAACCGAACCTCGTCATTGAATTCTATTCCCGCAGCTAAAAGCTGCAGGCAGGAATTCTATTCGCGCAGCAGATCAGCAGGCGCGATACGGAAAAACGAAAAGGCCCCGGGAAACCGGGGCCTTTTTGTTGCTGCTGCATCCTGTTCAGAAAGAAGGTCAGGATCAGGCGACCTGCGTTTCGATGCCCTTCTGTGCGAGATAGTCGCGCAGTTCACCCTGCTCGAACATTTCGCGGACGATGTCGCAACCGCCTACGAACTCGCCCTTCACATAGAGCTGCGGAATGGTCGGCCACTCGGAGAAGTCCTTGATGCCCTGACGGATCTCGTCATCTTCAAGCACGTTGATGCCCTTGAAGGGCACGCCGAGATAGGTCAGCACCTGCACCACGGCATTGGAGAAGCCGCATTGCGGAAAGACAGGTGTGCCTTTCATGAAGAGGACGATGTCCTCGCTGGCAACTTCGCTTCTGATGCGGTCAAAAACCGGGTTCTCGCTCATTGTTTTGCTCCTTGGTCTCAACGGGCCGTGTTTGAGGGGCGTTGAGGCTGCTCAATCCTCTGGCGCGCTTGTCTGCAGCGCCAATGCGTGAAGCTCGTTGCCCATGCCGCCCTTCAGCGCCGCATAAACCATCTGGTGCTGCTGGACGCGTGTCTTGCCTTTGAAAGCGGCCGAAATGACATTTGCGGCATAGTGATCGCCATCGCCTGCGAGATCGCGGATGTCGATAACCGCATCAGGGATTGCCTCCTTGATGAGCCGTTCGATTTCCGCTGCCGTCATGGCCATGGAATGCACCTCCCTTAGTCGTCAGATTTCAGCGCCAGCCGCCATATAAGCGGGCAGCCAGCCCTCATGGGCGGCTTTCATCGCCGCCAATGATATGGGAAGCGCGCCTTCAACTTTCAATTCCGCACCCCCCGTCATGCCGAGGGGGCTGACAGGTACGCCCGCCTTGCTAGCGCGTTCGATGAAGGCGGCGGCATCGCCTTCAGGCAGAGTTACGACGTAACGCGCCTGATCTTCCGCGAAAGCCCAGATATGGAGCGGCAGAGTTGTGTCGGGCGTAAGAGACGCACCGATATTGCCTGCCATCGCCATTTCGGCGGCGGCAACCAGCACACCACCATCCGACACGTCGTGAACGGCAGTGAGATTGCCAGCGCGGATTTCCGTGCGGATGAAGTCGCCATTGTGGCGTTCCACGGCGAGGTCCACAGGCGGCGGGGCGCTCTTGTCATCGGCGTTGCCGACAATGTCGCGCAGATAGATGCTCTGGCCGATATGGCCGTTGGTTTCACCAACAAGAAGGATCGCTTCGCCTTCGGCCTTGAAGGCGACGGTTGTGCGAACAGCAATGTCAGGCAGAAGGCCGACGCCGCCAATGGCCGGAGTGGGAAGGATGCCGTTGCCGTTCGTCTCATTGTAGAGGGAGACGTTGCCGGAGACGACCGGGAAGTCGAGCGCGCGGCACGCCTCGCCAATGCCTTCGATGCAGCCAACGAACTGCCCCATGATTTCAGGGCGTTCGGGATTGCCGAAGTTC
>JBAYOU010000055.1:0-7715 GCA_041678065.1 Parvibaculum sp.
ACGGCATTCACCATCCAGGGCGTCCACTCCCTCTTCATTGCGCATGCCCCTGATTGGCGGATGCGATGGCGCGCCTTGTCATGATTTCATCATGGGTGGTGGCAAGAAGCGTGGCTGTCCTTGCGACATAGTGCGTGCTGCACGTCCAGTCCCCCGCAGGAAGGTCCAGTTCTTCGGCATGTTGCGTGCGATAGAGATGGAGCGCGGGATGGGAGAGCAACGCGCCTGCGAGCGAAGGTTCGTCGGGCCGGTATATGCCCAGCGCAATCAGTTGCGGGCGGAACGCTATGACATCTTCGATGCCCGGATAGACAAGACCGACCGGATTCTCGTTTGCAATGACATTGTGAAAACCCGTCAGGGTGAGGATGCGGCCGAGCACTGAGTCGGGCGTCGCGGCGCTTCCCATGTCCTGATAGAGAATAGCGGTCGGGCCCTTGGCCCCGTCGCGTCGCGCCTTTTCCAGATCTGCATCAAATGCTGCGACGATTTCCTCGCCCCGCGCCACGCGACCCAAAGCCTTTGCGACGAGACGGATATTCGCGCGAATATCCTCAAAGCTTCGGGAGTCGCTCACCAGCACAAACGGAATATCCACGCGGCGAAGCAGATCGAGCGTAAAGGGTGAGGTCCATTCATGTGCCAGCACGAGGTCTGGCGCGAAGGACAGTATTTCCTCGATGCGGGCATCGTTTCGTGGCAGGCCACGAAGCTTTTCCGCAACGGGGGAATCGGCCGCGTCCTGGCCGAGCCGGAAGACCGACTTTAACGTGCCGGGTGCCGCAATATCGGCCGCGTAGATATCCGAACATAGATTGATCGAGACGACGCTGCGCGGCGCTTCCGCTGCGGCGGCAAAAGCCCAGCAGATCGCTCCCGACAAAATGGATAAAGGCAGAAGTCTCATTTTCATCTCGCGCCACGCATCAACATTGATGTCGTCTCGCGGGACACCCGCATTCTCCCGGCACACCCCGGCCCGGAGAAGGACGACAGCCCATGGCAGGTTTCCTGGCTAGGCGGTTCATCGCCTCTTTCCGCCTTCCCGCCCGTAAAGGCAGTGGCAAACAAGAAAGAGGCTCGCCGCTTACAGTTGCGGGGGCAGCCGCGTTTTCGCGCCATCGGCGCGGTCGCGTTCCCTTTTAACTCCGGCCTTGCTGCCGGAGCACCTTGAGCGCGTGCAGTTTAGCGGTTGAGGCGCGCGGAGCAAGCGGGCGCGGCAGGCCCCTGCATTTTCGCGGGAAATGCTCTACCGTCTGCTCAAAATGACATTTGGGGAGACTTCATGCTCACGCTTTATCACTGCAATGGCTCGCGCTCGATGCGCTCGCTCTGGCTGCTTCACGAAATGGGGATCGACTTTGAACTGAAGGAACTTGCCTTCAGCATGGAGGGCCTGCGCACGCCCGAATATCTCTCGATCTCGCCGCTCGGGCGGGTGCCCTGCCTTGTAGACAATGGGCAGGCGGTGTTTGAGTCAGGCGCGATCGCGCAATATCTCGGCGAGAACTACGATACGGAAGGAAAGCTCCATCGGCCCGTGGGCCATCCCGAGCGCAGCGAATGGCTGATCTGGCTTCACTATGCCGAGACGATGGCCGTGCATGGCGCGAGCCTTGTGCAGCAGAAGGTTTTCATCGCGCGAGAAGAGCGCTCGCCTGTCGTGCAGAAGCTCGAATCCCGGCGTCTCGAAAAATCTCTCGAAGTGGTAGATCAGCATCTCGCAGATCGCGACTATCTGCTGAAAAGTGGGTTCAGCACGGTGGACACGAATGTGGGCTATAGCGTGCATCTGGCAAAGGGCTTTGTGAGCCTCGACCCCTTCCCCAATGTCGTGAAATATTATGAGCGGCTTTCAGCACGTCCCGCTTTCAAAAAGGCCGTCGCCAGCGTGCCGCTGGACGAGCAGGCGCGCTGAGCGATCAGAGCGGGGGTATGACTTCCAGCACCGGCTTCGGCGCGCGGCTTTCCGTGAAGAGGCCCCAATGGGCTTCTTCAGGGTGCGCCCCCGGAACGGGCGTCTCGTCATAAGCACGCCAGGGCGCGTCGAATGCCGCGAAATAGGCGAAAGCGAGCATGCGCGAGGGGGCAAGCTGGCGGGCCAGTTCCGTGTAGAAGGTCTTCTGTGCTTCCGGTGAGAAGCCTTCTCCTGCGGGCGCAGTGGGAACGCCCGTCTCCTTCACTAGAATCGGACCACAAAAGGCTTCCCGCGCAAGCCGCTCGCCCGCTTTCACCACGAATTCGGCGCGGTTGAATGCAGGCGCCTCCGCAAACCACGGCTCGAAGACAGGATGGATATTCACCGCAAGGAAATCGACCATGCCGAGCACGGACGGCGCTTCCGGATCATCCAGAAAGACGGCGAAAGGCTCGGTCATTGTGAGAGGAAGGCCGGGCGCTTTCTTGCGGATGGTTTCGATGGCACGGGCGTAATCTGGCCATGTGCCACGCCTGCCGAAGACCATCTCATTGCCTAGCGACACGCCGACAACGGTCTCCGGCGCGGCTCCCCATGCGGCGAGCGCATTTGCCACTTCAGCCTCATCCGCCGGGTTCCACACACCGATGATGACAGCGCGGAAGCCAAGTTCCTTTGCGATAGCGGGGATGGTTTCGCCCCCGCTATGGGCGCCATAGGTGATGAGGCCATCGAACCATGGACGAAGGGCGGCGAGATCCTTACGAATTGATGCCTCGCTCGCGCGGGTGGGAGTGCCGTCCCAGATTTTCAGGTCGGTTGGCTGATAGGCAATGAAGCGCCCTTCCGTCATTGCGCTTTGCAGGCGCTCAAGCGCAGGGGCTGCCTCCGTGGGGACGGCGCAGACGGGCGCGGCCACCGCAGGAAGCGCCAGAAGCAACGAGAAAAGGCAGAGGCATATGATGCGCATGGCAGGATGCTGATGCCGGTTTGTGGCGATTTTCGGAAGCGCCGTCATTGCGAGGAGCCGTGCAACAAAAAGCCCGGCATCCTTGCGGATACCGGGCTTTTCTGACTCTGGAAGTCCGAGGTTATGCCTCAGATGGCTTCCTTGAGGTCCTTTGCCACGCGGAAGGCAACCTTCTTCGAGGCTTTGATCTTGATGGCTTCGCCCGTTGCCGGGTTACGGCCCATGCGGGCGGCGCGCTTGCGCACCTGCAGGATGCCGAGACCGGTGAGGCGAACCTTGTTCCCCTTCTTCAGGTTCTTCACCGTCAGCTCAACGAAATCACTGAAGAGTTCGGTCGCTGCCTTTTTGGAAAGACCGTGCTTTTCAGCAAGCTCCGCGATCAGCTTCGACATGGGAATCGTCGGCGGTGTCGCGGTCTTCGTTGCAGTGGCTGCCTTGGCAGCAGGCGCTTTAGCGGCGGGTGCCTTGGCAGCGGCTTTCGCAGCGGGTGCCTTTTTGGCAGCGGGTTTAGTGGCCATGATTTGAATCCCCTAGGATAAGTTCGGCGTCAAGTTTTACTGAGTCGCGCAATTCCGCCAAGCGATAAGTGCATATATGGCGGGCATCGAAGCGAAAAACTGCCGAAAAATGCCTGTGGGGCGGGGCTTTTGAGTGCCCCCGCCCTCAGAAGATGCATCAATCGAAGGCTTCGTCCCATGTGCCGCGCGTCGAGGCCTTGGAATATTCGGTCGCCCGGTTCTCGAAGAAGTTGGCGTGTTCGATGCCGTTCAGCATCTCATCCATCCAGGAAAGCGGGTTCTTGCCGATGCGATAGATGGGCTGGAGGCCGAGTTGCACAAGGCGGCGATCTGCGATGTAGCGGATGTAATCCTTCACCTCGCCCGCCGTCAGCCCTTCTACGCCACCCATTTCGAATGCGAGGTCGATGAACGCATCCTCATGATGGATCATCGTTTCGCAGGCGGTGTAGATGTCGCGCTGAAGCTCGTCGGTCCAGATATCCCGGTTCTCGTCCACAAAGGTGCGGAAGAGCTTCACGATGGAATTGGTGTGCAGCGTCTCGTCACGCACCGACCATGTGATGATCTGGCCCATACCCTTCATCTTGTTGAAGCGCGGGAAGTTCATCAGGATGGCGAAAGAGGCGAAAAGCTGCACGCCCTCCGTGAAGGCACCAAAAACGGCTAGCGTCTTGGCAATATCGGCCTTCGTCTCCATGCCCCATTTGCGCATGTAATCGAACTTGTCCTTCATCTCTTTATATTTGAGGAAGGCTTCGTATTCCGTCTCGGGAATGCCGATCGTGTCGAGAAGATGCGAATAGGCGGAAATATGCACCGTCTCCATGTTGGAGAAGGCGCTGAGCATCATGGCCACTTCAGTCGGTTTGAAGATGCCCGAATAATGCTTCATGTAGCAGTTGTTCACTTCCACGTCGGCCTGAACGAAGAAGCGGAAAATCTGCGTGAGAAGATTGCGCTCGGCATCGGTGAGCTTCTTCGCCCAGTCCTTCACGTCATCGGCAAGCGGCACTTCCTCCGGCAGCCAATGAATGCGCTGCTGCGTCAGCCACGCATCATAGGCCCAGGGGTAGCGGAAGGGCTTGTAGACGAGACGTTCTTCGAGAAGGGACATGGGACAATTACCTTTCGTTGAACTGCGCTTGAAAAAACACTGGTACGGAGAACCTGATTCTTTGCTGGCTTTCTGCTTTCGATGAGCCTCCAGCAGAGCCGCCCATCTGGAAATCCACCGCGACAACTTTAATCCGCGCAGAACCTTTTCCCTCTTTGCTTGAGGTGTCTGACACTAGAATAGAAATATCGAATTCGATCAGAGAGGGCGCGCTCTGAGCCACGCTGTCAATTGTCCCCGGCGCAATTGCAATCCCCACACTCTTCCTGACCTTTTCCTTCGCATCGCTGACAGCCTCACAAATCTCGACCAAGGTCTCGGAAATGTACTGCTTCAGCTCCATACCACTTCCCTCCCCTGTTACGTCATGCCCGGACTTGATCCGGGCATCCAGCCCTCTCTTCGGGTTCCGTCGCTCTGGATTGCCGGGTCAGGCCCGGCAATGACGACAAAGGGTTAGAGACAGGGCAACCAATGGCCCAGCCTTGCGACCGGGCCATCTGTTCAGCACCTCACTGACAGGCGAGGCATTCTTCGTAGTCGTTGGACTGTGCCTCAGCGGCGACCTGATCGAGTGTCAGCACATCGAGCTTCTTTGAGGGCACGAGCGAGACGGTTTCGGCTTTTTCTGCCCGCTGGATCGAGAGCGAGCGGCAGTAATAGAGGCTCTTCACGCCATGCTTCCACGCCATCATGTGCAGGCCGTGAAGGTCGCGCTTATGCACATCCGCCGGCAGGAAGAGATTGACCGACTGTGCCTGATCGATCATCGGCGCGCGGTCGCCTGCATGTTCTATGACCCAGCGCTGGTCGAGTTCGAAGGCGGTCTTGAAGACGTCCTTCTCTTCATCCGTCAGGAAATCGAGATGCTGCACCGAGCCGCCATTCACAACGATGGATGACCATGTGTCATCATCATTGCGGCCCTTTTCCTCAAGCAGCTTCGTCAGGTGGCGGTTGCGCACATTGAAGGAGCCCGACAGCGTCTTGTGGGTAAAGCTGTTGGCGGCAATCGGCTCAATGCCGGGCGAGGTGCCGCCCGTGATGATCGAGATTGATGCTGTGGGCGCAATCGCGGTCTTGTTCGAGAAGCGCTCATTGAAACCGTAATCCGCCGCATCCGGGCACGCGCCACGCTCTTCGGCGAGCTTCTTCGAGGCGGCGTCTGCACCTTCCTTGATGCGGGCGAACATGCGCTTGTTCCAGACCTTCGCCATGACGCCCTCAAAGGGGATCATGTTGGCCTGAAGGAAAGAATGGAACCCCATCACACCAAGGCCGACCGAACGCTCGCGCGCGGCGGCATATTTCGCGCGCGCCATATCGTCGGGCGCGCGGTCGATGAAGTCCTGCAATACATTGTCGAGGAAGCGCATCACATCTTCGATGATGGTCGGGTGATCCTGCCACTCAAGGAAGGTTTCCAGATTGAGCGAGGAGAGGCAGCAGACAGCCGTGCGCTCTTCGCCCAGATGGTCGCGGCCTGTGGGCAGGGTGATTTCGGCGCAGAGGTTGGAGGTCTTCACTTCCAGCCCGGCAAGCTTGTGATGCTCGGGGCGCGCATTGTTCACCGTGTCCTTATAGATGATGTAGGGCTCGCCCGTTTCGATGCGGGCGGTGAGGAGGCGAATCCAGAGCGAACGCGCAGAGACGGTTTTCTGAACCGAGCGATCCTTCGGTGAGAGCAGCGCCCAGTCGGCATCAGCCTCAACGGCGCGCATGAAGGCATCCGATACGAGCACACCATGATGCAGGTTCAGCGCCTTGCGGTTCGGGTCGCCGCCAGTGGGGCGGCGGATTTCCATGAATTCTTCAATCTCGGGGTGGTCGATCGGCAGATAGACCGCCGCAGAGCCACGACGCAGCGAACCCTGGCTGATGGCAAGCGTCAGCGAATCCATGACGCGAATGAAGGGGATGATACCCGACGTCTTGCCATTGCCGCCGACCGTTTCGCCGATGGAGCGCAGATTCCCCCAATAGGAACCGATGCCACCACCCTTGGCCGCGAGCCAGACATTCTCATTCCAGAGGCCGACAATGCCTCCAAGGCTGTCATTCGCTTCGTTCAAAAAGCAGGAAATGGGCAGACCGCGCTGCGTGCCGCCATTAGAGAGGACGGGCGTTGCCGGCATGAACCAGAGGCGGGAAATATAGTCATAAAGGCGCTGAGCATGGGCGGCATCATCGGCATAGTAGGAGGCCACACGCGCAAACATGTCCTGATACGACTCACCTGGCATCAGATAGCGGTCGCGCAGCGTCGCCTTGCCAAACTCCGTCAGCAGGGCGTCGCGGCCATGATCGACCCGCACACGGGGGCGGCCGCGCGTCTGCACAGCCTGATCATGGTCGCCAAAAGGCATTTCAGGCTCGGCCTGGGCGCGCGCTTCCTTGCGCGTGCGGACAACGGCCCGCTCACCCGTGATGATTGCCGATACGCTGGCCTCAACGTCACTCATATCTACCGCTTTCGATGTGTCGTTCAGCATGTTCCGGTCCCCGAATCCGCCCACGGGGCCGCATCCCCCGCAGACAAAAAGCCATCCCCGGCGAGTGGAAACCCCTCGCCGCTTTCCTGCCCCGAACTTCAGGCAGAACGCGCTAGATTAAATGATTGAGCCGCGATGCTGGTTGTGTCCCCGTTGGCGCGGCATTCCCAGATATAGTAGCCAGCTTGACCCCAAGGTCAATCGGTAGTGGCGATCCAAAGACAAAAATTTAGTTAACAGCGCGTCACGCCACTGGCCGCCATCGCAATTTTCATCGCATATTCAATGGGTTGATTCCGCGCCGCCAAGCCCCCTTCAAGGATCCGATCATGCCTGACAGCACCGCCGACCGCCGCAGCTTTTATCCCGAGATCGAGCCCTACCGGACGGGGACGCTCAAAGTATCTGATTTGCATACGGTCTATTTCGAGGAATGCGGCAATCCGAAGGGCAAACCCGTCATCATCGTGCATGGCGGGCCGGGCGGCGGTTCGAACCCAACCATGCGCCGGACGCATAATCCGGAAGCCTATCGCATCATCCTGTTCGACCAGCGGGGTTGTGGAAAATCCACCCCCCATGCGGAACTGCGCGAGAACACGACATGGGATCTGGTCGCCGATATGGAGCGCCTGCGCGAGCATCTCGGGATCGAGAAATGGCAGCTCTGCGGCGGCTCATGGGGCTCCACCCTGTCTCT
>JBAYOU010000056.1:0-7712 GCA_041678065.1 Parvibaculum sp.
ACACCGTCGTCTTCTGCAACGGGCACGGTTGATATCGGCAATCGCTTTCGGGCGGAAGTGAAGCGCGAGGCATCGCTTCGCCGCAGCCGCGTTGCCATTGCGGCCGGATGGGTGCTGCTTGTCGCTTTCGTCGCGGGCACGCTTGGCGCGGGTTATGTCTATCGCCATGAGGTTGCGGCGCTCTGGCCTGCCACGACCAAGGTTTATGCGGTGGCTGGCGAAGAGATCAATCTGCGCGGGCTCGAATTCCGCAATGTTTCGTATGAGCGGCAGACCGAAGAGGGACTGCCGGTTCTCGCCATTGCGGGTGAGGTGGTGAACATCACCGGCGAGCAGGTGGTGCTGCCGAGGCTCCGCGTCGGCCTGCGCGACGAACATCAGAACGAACTTTACCACTGGACCTTCGCGCTGGAAGAAAAGACGTTGCAGCCGCAGGGCTCTGTTTCTTTCATCACGCGGCTTTCAAGCCCGCCGCCTGAATCGCGGGACATAGAAATTCGCTTTGCCGACAAGATGGACATGGCGGCTGCCATGTCGCCCGGCGAGGAATAGCGTGACGAAGTCTGCGCCGCAGGGCGCGCGTCTCTCCGTTCTCTTTTCTGCAGAAGAGATTGCTGCCCGCATCCGCCTATTGGCGGGCGAGATTGCGGCGACTGCCGAGCATGATCTTCTGGTGGTGCCCATTCTCACGGGCAGTTTCATCTTCGCGGCTGACTTGCTTCGCGCGCTGCACGAAGCGGGGGTCGCGCCTGAGATGGATTTCATCAGCCTGTCGAGCTATGGCACGGGGCAGAAGTCGCGCGGCGAGGTTCAGATTCTCCATGATACGGAACTGCGCATCGAAGGCCGCGACGTGCTTCTGGTCGACGATATTCTGGAATCCGGCCGCACCTTGGCGAGAGCGACAGATTTGATGGTGGCGCGCGGGGCCGCGCGTGTGCGGAGCTGCGTGCTGCTCGACAAGCCGGGCAAACTCGCTGTGAGAATAAAGGCGGATTTTACCGGCTTTGACTGTCCTGATCGGTTCGTTGTCGGCTATGGGCTTGATGATGCCCATGCCTGGCGTCAGCTTCCCTTTATCGGCTATCTGGAGAACTGAAACTCATGGCGCGCATTCTGATTGCGGAAGATGAGCCGGATGTTCTCACCTTCGTTTCACGCGCGCTGCGTGGTGCGGGGCATGAAACAGATGGTGCGGGCGATGGCAGCGATGCGCTGGCGGCACTCTCCCGCGCGCGGGAGACGGGGCGGCCCTATGATCTGCTGCTGACCGATATTCTGATGCCGGTCATGGATGGCGTAACGCTGGCGCTGCTGGCTGCGCGGGATGCGCCGGAACTGCGCATCGTGCTGATGACGGGCTATTCCGACCAGCGCGAGCGGGCGCATGGGCTCGAAGCGATCATCCATGACATTCTGCTGAAGCCCTTCACGCTGGATGAGCTTGTCATGCGCGTGCAGGCGGTGCTTGACGGCGAGACGGCTTAAAAGCGCCGGAGCAGTCTTTCGAGATAGTCGAGTTCAAGCTGCGGGCGGCCGAGGTCGCGCGCACGCTCTCTCAATTCTTCCAGTATCTGGCGCGCGCGCTGCATGTCCATCTGGTCGGGAATGGAAACATCATCTCCCTGCGCCGTGCCGGACTCTGAAAGCGGGCGGCCAAAAGGATCGGTTTGTCCGCGCCCTTGCGCGCTGCTGCGGCCTGCGCGACCTTCCATCAATTTGTCGGCAAGTGCCTGTGCGCCTTGCTGCAGGCGCTCGATGGCCTGCCCCTGTGCGCCGGCGGCGCGGTCTGCGCGCCCGGCACCCAGTCGCTCCGTTGCAGCGCCCATTGCATCTTCCGCTTCGCCGAGTGCGCCCGGTGCTTCGGCCCCTGCGTCGTCAAGCTCACGCATGATTTTCGCAAGCTCTTCGCGCAAGGCTTTCTGCTCTGCGCCGAGATCGCCGAGATCGGGATGCGCGTCGCCCGGCTGCGGCAGGCCGGGTGGTACTTCCGCTGCGTGGCGTTCCATCTCCTGCAATTTGCGGAAGGTGCGGTCCATCAGGTCTTGCTGCTTCGCAATGAGGTCGCCCATCTGCTCGACAGCGTTCGACATGGCCTGCTCGCCGGGTGTAAGCCCTGCATTCTCGCTCGGAAGCTGGAGGTTTTCGAGAATGTTCTGAAGCCGCTCAAGCATGGCACGGGCCTGATCGCGTGCGCCGCTTTGCGCAAGCTCGCTGATTGCATCCAGCATGGCCTGCAATTCATCGCGGTCAATGGTTTGCATATCGCCATCGAAGTCACCCGACAGTTGCGGATTGCCAGTCTGCGCCTTTTCGCTCATCGCTTCCATGTAGCGGTTGAAGGCCTCGCGCAATTCCTGCATCAGCCGCGCGATTTCTTCATCGCCCGCACCTTGCGAAAGAGCGTCTGCGAGACGCTCCCGCGCGTCACGAAGATCGCGCTCTGCAAGCGAAAGATCGCCATCCTCGATGCGCAGCGCGGTTGACCAGAGAAGATCGTAGATGCCGGTAAGATCCGTATCGCGTGTGGCTTCCGAGAGCCGCCAATAGGCAGCGCGCAGCGCGAGATAGACCACCTTGTCCTCGATATAACGCTCGGCATCCTGCGTAAAATTGTCGATGAAGCGCGCAACGCTTGCGCTGGAGCGCGGATCGAGCGCGAGGCGGCGGCGCTGCTCCACAATGGCGCGGGCGAGCGGCTTGGTGAATTCCCGCTCCGGTAGCACAAGCGATAGCGGCTCGGACATGCCTTCCTGTTCGATGTCGTCTGTTGCGACAAGCGTGATCGTCACCGGCAATCCGGCCCAGGGATGCGCGGTGAGTTCGGCATAGGTTTCACCTTTCGCCTCGCGGGGGCGGTGTGTTGGCAGGTTCAGGGTGACATCAGGCGCCGTTACGCGGGGCTGCGGAATGGAGGTGTTTTCTTCCGTCTCTTCAAAGCCGCTGCGATCGAGTGCAATGCGGGCTTCCGCTGAGGCCACGCCGAAATCATCCGCGACGCGATAGGAAAAATGCAGCGCGCCCGAAGCGGATTGGGTGAAAGGTGCCGCCACTTCTATGAAAGGCGGTGCATCGGGCGTCACGTCGAAGCGCCACATGCGGATCATCCGCCCGCCTTCGGTCAGTGCCACATCGCCGCTTTCCATGAGCTTTGCGTCAATCGCGTGGTTGCCCTCGCTGATGGTGTGGAGTTCTTCGGGGCGCTCGCGCTCGCCATCGCGGCGATCAAGCACCGGCGCGGTCTTGAGGCCATGCACGCGGATCGCGAGGGTGCTGCCTGCAGGCACGGTCAGTGATTCGACGGAAGCGGGCCTGTCGCCTTCCTGTTCGAGATAGACAGGTGCCTTGCCGGTATAGGCGGGCGGCGTCACCCAGGCTTCGATGTTGGTCGCGCGCGCACCGGATGCGCCGGGGAAAAGCGCGTCCGCAACACGGTTCAGATGGCCGGGGCCGGTTCCCGCAATCGCGACGACAAGGAGCAGCGTCACAATGGCGCGGAGGGCGAAGGGGTCGCGCGCGGCGAGAATGGACGGAGGAAGTCCGAGGCGAATTTTTGCCATCCGCTCGCCGATCCAGTTCCGGTGAGCGTTCCAAAGGCCCATATCGCCTGTGCTGGGCGCGGGCAAATCCTCATAGGCGGAAAGCGGAGAATGAGAGAGGCCGGAAGATCTTTCGAGATGGCGGAGTGCTTCCGCGCGGGTCGGAAAGGCGAAGCCGCGAAAACCGCGCCAGAGCAGCCAGACGAAAACAGCACCAGATGCCCCAAGAAGCACCCAGTGAAAGCCGGCTGTGATGCGGCTGAAAAAGCCGAACAGGGCGAGCGCCACATAAAGCCCGGCAAACGCCGTTGCGGGCCAGAGCGCGGGCATCAGGGCTTCGATGAGAAGGAGGAGGCGGGCGACCCGCACGCGCCGTTCGACGCGCAAGGGCAGGCGCGGCGCAGTCTCGTTCTCACTCCGGTTGGATGCACCGTCGCGGATTTTTTCTTCTGGGCCGGTCAATGCCTCTCGCCCCGTAGCGTTCTGCCGCCGGCGGCGGATTCCCCGCGTCCGATCAAGCCAGCCTAATCAAGCCAGGATGGAATGATATCCTGTTTCAGCATTGCGTCATAACTGGGGCGCGGGCGAACTTCCTCAAAGCGGTCGCCCTTCACCATGACTTCCGGCACGAGGGGACGTGTATTGTAGGTCGAGGCCTGCACGGCACCGTAAGCCCCTGCGGACATGATGGCGATGAGATCACCGCTTTTGAGCCGCGGCAGTGTGCGGCCCTTGGCGAAGAAGTCGCCGGTTTCGCAGACGGGACCGACCACATCATAAAGCGTGGTTTCGGCATGCTCGCCTGCTTCCACCACGGGCTGGATTGCGTGGAACGCATCATAGAGCGTCGGGCGGATGAGGTCGTTCATCGCCGCATCAAGGATCAGGAAATCGCGGTCATCGCCCGACTTCTCATAGATCACGCGGGAAACGAGAATGCCGGCATTGCCCGCGATCAGGCGGCCGGGCTCGAAAGTGAGTTCGCAACCGAGATGGCCGACCGTGCGCTTCACCATGGCGGCATATTCATCCGGATGCGGAGGAATGTCGTTGTCCCCGCGATAGGGAATGCCGAGCCCGCCGCCAAGGTCGATATGGGCAATCGGGTGGTCTTCCGCGCGAAGGGCTTCCACCATGGACGCAACACGGGTAAAGGCTGCCTCGAAAGGTTCAAGCGTGGTGAGCTGGCTGCCGATATGAACGTCGATACCGTCTGCCAGAATGCCCGGCAACTTGCGTGCCCGCGCATAGACGGAGGGGGCGCGCTTCCATGAAATGCCGAACTTGTTTTCGGCCCTGCCGGTCGCGATCTTCTCATGCGTCTTCGCGTCCACATCGGGGTTCACGCGGATGGCGACACGGGCGGTAAGGCCGCGCGCCGCGGCGAGCGTGGAGAGAAGTTCAAGTTCGGGTTCCGATTCCACATTGAAGCGGTCAATGCCTGTCTCAAGCGCGAAGATGAGTTCCGCTTCCGTCTTGCCGACACCGGAGAAGACGATCTTGTCGGGCGTCACGCCAGCGGCGAGTGCGCGGCGCAATTCGCCTTCCGACACGACATCCGCGCCCGCACCCTGGCGCGCCAGCGTTGCCACAACACCAAGGTTCGAGTTCGCCTTTACCGAATAGCAGACACGCGCAGGCTGCCCTTTGAAGGCATCGGCGAAGACACGGTAATGCCGTTCAAGCGTCGCGCTTGAATAGCAATAGAAGGGCGTGTCGATCGCGGCTGCAATGTCGGGGATCGCAACATCCTCTGCATGGAGGATGCCGCCACGATAGTTGAAATGATGCATCTGTCGGTCCGGAGCAGGCGCGATCCTTCAGGAAAAGCGCTCAGTATTGGTCCACGCGACGGCGCGGGGAAATGTCTTCCAGCTCATTGTCGAGCGGGCGTGAGTCGATGGTGGGTTCATCGCCAAGCACCTGTTCGAGCACGGGGCCGGATGATGGTTGTGCCTCCTGCGGCGCTGCGCCGGGCGGCAATTCAAGATCGCCCTTGCGGCCGCAGGCGGCGAGCGCCGTTGCCAGCACGAGGCCGAGCAGGAGCAGCTTCGTTCCTTGCATCTTCATCGGGTCATTTCTCCCCTTGCCCCGCTTCACCGAGCATTTCGCGCCAGCGGGCTGCTGCCGCGCGCACATTGTCCGGGGCGGTGCCACCGAAGCTTGTCCGGCTTGCGACCGAATTGTCTACGCCGAGCACGGAATATACCTCATCCGTGATACCGGACTCCACCTCGCGCATTTCCTCAAGGGTAAGGCTATCGAGATCGGTGCCCTTATTCTCGGCCCTGGCGACCAAGGTGCCGGTCACATGATGGGCCTGACGGAAGGGCAGATTGAGGCGTCGGACGAGCCAGTCGGCCAGATCCGTCGCAGTGGAGAAGCCGCGCGAGGCGGCCGCGCGCATGGCGGGCTTGTTCACGGTAAGGGTTGTCACCATGCCCGTCATGGCGGCAAGCGAAAGCGATAATGCATCAAGCGCGTCGAATGCGGCTTCCTTGTCTTCCTGCATATCCTTCGAATAGGCAAGCGGCAGTCCCTTCATGACGATGAGAAGGGAGGTGAGCGCGCCGATCACGCGGCCCGATTTCGCGCGCACAAGCTCGGCGGCGTCCGGGTTGCGCTTCTGCGGCATGATGGAGGAGCCGGTGGTGAAGCTGTCCGGCAGGCGCACAAAGTCGAAGCCGGGCGTTGACCAGATGACGATTTCTTCGGCAAGCCGCGACAGGTGCGTCGCCGCGATTGCGGCGGCGGCGAGCGTTTCCAGCACGAAATCGCGGTCGGACACGCTGTCGAGCGAGTTGCGTGTCGGCCCGTCAAAGCCGAGCGCCTTTGCCGTCATGTGGCGGTCAATCGGGAAGGAGGTGCCTGCCAGCGCTGCGCTGCCAAGGGGGCTCTCATTGAGCCGCTTGCGGGCGTCTGCGAGCCTTCCCCGGTCCCGCCCTGCCATTTCCACATAGGCAAGGCAGTGATGGCCGAAGGTCACGGGCTGGGCCGTCTGAAGATGGGTGAAGCCCGGCATGATGGTGTCGGCATGTTCTTCCGCGCGCGCCACAAGGGCGAGCTGGAAGTCGCGGAGCTGCTCGTCCAGATGGTCGAGCGTGTCGCGGATATAAAGCTTGAAGGCGGTTGCCACCTGATCGTTGCGCGAGCGGGCGGTGTGGAGCCTGCCTGCCGCCGCGCCGATGAGGTCGGCGAGCCGTGCCTCCACATTCATGTGGATATCTTCAAGGTCGCGACGGAACTCGAACTTCCCGCTTTCGATCTCGGCCAGAACCGCATCAAGGCCTGCGACGATTTTATCTGCGTCTTCCCTTGAGATAATTCCCTTTTCGGCCAACATGGCCGCGTGGGCCTTCGAGCCCCGGATGTCCTGGGCAAAGAAGCGCTGGTCGAAGCCGATGGAGGCGTTGATTTCCTCCATGATCCGGTCGGGACCCTCGCCGAAGCGGCCGCCCCACATCTTGTTGCTCATCATTGTTCTCCGGATTGTTCTCCGGGGTGTTCTCCGGGGCCGAAGCAGGCACCAACCCCCAAAACCCGCCGACAAAGAGTAAGGAATGTCCCAGACAAGAGCCAAATTGATCGCAAGCCTCGCCGGCGCGGCCCTTCTGATCGCTGGGGCGGTATACTTGATCGAGCAGGGGGGCGGCAACCCGGTGCCCGCCGAGAGAAACGAAGCCTCCATCGCTCTGGGCCGTGTGGCAATCGGCGAAGTGGCCAATTTCGCGCCGAAGCCGGCCCCTGTGGCGCTTGCGGATGTCTCTTTCCGCGATGCGGAGGGGGGCGAGGTGAGCCTTTCCGATTTCCGGGGCAAGCTCGTCCTGCTCAATCTCTGGGCGACGTGGTGCGCACCCTGCCGGGAGGAAATGCCGGAGCTTGATGCGCTTCAGGCGGAGCTTGGCGGGGAGACGTTCGAGGTTCTGGCGCTCAGCGTCGATACGGCGGGGCAGGAGCAGGTTGTTTCCTTCCTCAACTCCGTGGGTGTGGCCCATCTTGCGCCCTATCATGACCCGAGTGCCAAGGCGAATTTCACACTGGGCGCCTTTGGTCTGCCCACAACCATCCTGATTTCGCCGCAGGGCGAGGAAATCGGCCGCATGGCTGGCCCGGCTCATTGGGCAAGCGAGGATGCGAAAGCGCTGATCGCTGAAGCGCTCAGGCTTTACGGGC
>JBAYOU010000057.1:0-7712 GCA_041678065.1 Parvibaculum sp.
CCTTCCGCTTGAGCGCCCGCCCTTTCTCGCCCGCGCCGACCTTAATGACTGCCTGAGCGGTGTCGGCGATGCTGAGGGAGGCGATGTCTATGCCGCCTTTTGCGAGGATCTGGCAAACCTCACTGCCATCGCGCCATCCATGCCTTCACAGCCGGAACCCACGCAGCCGCCGATCAGGAAAGCCGACCATATCAATGAGATCACCTGCGCAAGCCTGAGCAACGTGCCGGAAGGCATGATCGCTATGTCACGGCATTGCCGTGTCGAAAGCCCGGCATCCGGCATTGTTCTCTATGCGGATCACTTCAAGGGCTATCGCGGAATCGTCATTCTTGAAACAACGAAAGGCACGCGCATCACGCTGGCGGGTCTGGGCGAGGTTCACGTCGCGCGCGGTGACAAGGCAGCGCGCGGGGACGTGCTCGGTATCACGCCTGCGAAAACGGCACCGGCACTCGCCGATGCTGCGGGTGAGGGGGAAGGCCCTGCCCTTCTCTACATGACGGATCGCACGAGCGGCACAAGGACCGCGCAGCCTGCTTCCTGAGATGATTGTCAGACGCGACTTTGAACCTCCCTTATCCAAATCGTCATGACCCGGCTTGTCCGGGTCATCCCCGTCTTTCTTTCTCCGTACCGCAAAGACGTGGATGGCCCGAATAAATCGGGCCATGACGAGGTGGGTTGGTTTGATAGCAATCCGGGTAGCTTTAAACTGAACTTACAAACACTCTCTCAGACGCCCGCGCGAGAGAGACGCCAGCTTCGGATGCGCCAATAGCGCCAGGCAACAGCCGAGACGATGCGCATGAGAAGCCCATGCGGCTTAAATCCCGCCGCCTTGCCCACCATCGATATCAGCCGCTCGACATGCTGGCGGCGGTAAAGACCGAGCGCGCGCTTCTCATAGGCCTTGGCAAACCGGACGCGCTCATATTTGACGCTGCCATCGGCGGGCGTGTTTGCAGCGTAATAGGCGCAGGCAAGCTCGTCATCATCCGCCTCCGACACGCGCCCGACCGCCACGCGGATGCGGTCAAGGATCGAGGGTGGTGTTTCACCGAGATCATTGAACTGGTCATAGAAGAGTTTGTAGTGCCGGAACTCGTCTGCCGCGATGTTGCTCGCGATCTGTTTCAGCACAGGCTCGTCCGTCGCATCCTTGATTGCCGTGTAGTAGGAAGAGGTCCCGCTCTCCACTACGCAGCGCGCAATCAGCTCGCCACCCCGGCTGCCGCGCACGCTCTCAATCGCATCGGTCGGAATGGAATAGCTTTCACGGAAGCGCCGGAACGCCGCCTCGAAATTGAAACCGGGGTCGGCCAGTTCCGCCCAGCGCGCCAGCGCCTGACCGTGCTGAACCTCCTCATCGCCCCATTGATGGATTGCTTCTTTCACATCCGGGCGGTCAGCAAAGACATTGCAGAGATAGGTCACGTAATCAGGGGCGTTGAACTCCACCATTGCAGCAGCCTTCACGGCGCGCAAAATATCCGCATCAACCTTGGAGGCATCAAAATCCTGCCACCTGATGTCATCAAGTGTCCAGTGGCGACCGGGGCTATGGGTGGGACGGCTCATGCGCTCAATCCGCTCATTCAGGAGATGCTGTCATAATATCAATATAATCGGGAAAGCGGACGGGAATAAGCGTGGCGTGATGGCGCATCGCTGAGACGCCACCACCCGTTCTATTGAAACAGCCCATCCTGCCGAAACAAAAAGGGCGGCGTCCGCTTCCGGAGCCGCCCCCAATCATTCTCCGCCAAGCCAGCGTCAGACCGCTTCGCGCAGCGCCTTCAGATGGTCGAGCTTTTCCTGCGCAACCTGACGACGTTCGTCGGTCTTGGCATCGACCAGATCGTCTTCGGCATTGGCGATTTCGCGCTCAAGCGCCGCAGAGTCCAGCTCATCAAGGGGCACGGTATACTCTGCAAGGATGGTGAGGCCCTCAGGCGTCACTTCCGCAAAGCCGCCGCGCACGAAGAAGCGCCGCTCCGCCTGCCCTTCGACCTGCACACCGATAACGCCGGGCCGCAGCGTGGTCATGACCGGCGCATGGCCACCCATGATACCCATATCGCCTTCCGCGCCCGGCACCGTCACCAGATCGACCACCTCCGAAAGGAGGAGCCGCTCAGGCGACACCAGATCGAAACTCAGCTTCTCAGCCATCCGCTTACCCTTCCGGTCGAAGTCTTACGCCGCTTCCTTGGCGAGACGCTCGGCCTTCGCGATCGCATCTTCGATGGTGCCAACCATGTAGAAGGCGGCTTCCGGAAGATGGTCGTAATCGCCGTTGCAGAGGCCCTTGAAGCCCTTGATCGTGTCCTTGATGTCCACGAGCACGCCCGGCGAGCCGGTGAAGACTTCGGCAACGAAGAAGGGCTGCGACAGGAAGCGCTCGATCTTGCGTGCGCGCGCCACGACCAGCTTGTCTTCTTCCGACAGTTCATCCATGCCGAGAATGGCGATGATGTCCTGAAGCGACTTGTAGCGCTGGAGGATTTCCTGCACCTGGCGCGCCGTGTCGTAATGCTCCTGCCCCACAACGCGCGGCTCAAGAATACGCGAGGTCGAGTCGAGCGGGTCCACCGCCGGATAGATGCCCTTTTCCGAGATCGCGCGGTTGAGAACCGTGGTCGCGTCAAGGTGGGCGAAAGAGGTGGCCGGCGCCGGGTCGGTCAAGTCGTCAGCAGGCACGTAAATGGCCTGCACGGATGTGATCGAGCCCTTGGTGGTCGTGGTGATGCGTTCCTGCAGCGCGCCCATATCGGTAGCGAGCGTCGGCTGATAGCCCACGGCGGAAGGAATACGGCCAAGAAGGGCCGACACTTCCGAACCTGCCTGCGTGAAGCGGAAGATATTGTCCACGAAGAAGAGCACGTCCTGACCCTTGTCGCGGAAATGCTCGGCGACGGACAGACCCGTCAGAGCAACACGCGCACGGGCTCCCGGCGGCTCGTTCATCTGGCCGAACACGAGGGCGCATTTCGAGCCCGACGTATCGCCATTGTTTTCGTTCGGGTCCTTGTTCACGCCCGACTCGATCATCTCGTGATAGAGGTCGTTGCCTTCGCGCGTACGCTCACCCACACCAGCGAACACAGAGTAGCCGCCATGCGCCTTCGCGATGTTGTTGATGAGTTCCTGAATGAGAACCGTCTTGCCGACGCCCGCGCCGCCGAACAGGCCGATCTTGCCGCCGCGCGCGTAAGGCGCGAGCAGGTCCACGACCTTGATGCCCGTGACGAGCATCTGCGCTTCCGTTGACTGTTCGACAAAGGCCGGCGCTTCCTGGTGGATGGCGCGCGTGCCTTCAGCCTTCACCGGGCCTGCTTCGTCAATCGGCTCGCCAATGACGTTGATGATACGGCCAAGCGTACCCTCACCCACCGGCACAGAGATCGGCGCGCCAGTGTCACGGACCTCCTGCCCGCGAACGAGACCCTCGGTCGTGTCCATGGCGATGGTGCGCACCGTGTTCTCGCCGAGATGCTGCGCGACTTCGAGGACGAGGCGGTTGCCGCCATTGTCTGTTTCCAGCGCGTTCAGAATGGCGGGCAGTGTGTCGGTGAACTTCACGTCCACGACGGCGCCGATAACCTGAGCGATCGTTCCGACTGCGTTGCTCATGCGAGTTCCTTCGTTCTTCCCGTTAGGGATCGTTCTAGAGCGCTTCCGCGCCAGAGATAATTTCGATCAGTTCCTTGGTAATCATCGCCTGACGCGAGCGGTTGTAGGTGATGTTCAACTTCTTGATCATCTCACCCGCATTGCGCGTGGCGTTGTCCATCGCCGACATCTTCGCGCCGAATTCACCAGCGACATTCTCGAGCAGCGCACGGAAAATCTGCACGGACAGATTGCGCGGCAGAAGGTCCTTCAGGATTTCGGCTTCGTCCGGCTCATATTCATAGACGGCGCCGCCAAGATCGACGCCTTCCGCGCCCTCCGGCAGGCTGGCCGGAATGAGCTGCTGGGCTGTCGGGACCTGGCTCACCACATTGACGAACTTCGAGTAGAAGAGCGTCGCAACGTCGAACTCGCCCGCCTCGAACATCTCAAGCACAGTCTTCGAAATATCTTCAGCCTGTGCAAAGCCGATCTGGCGGATGCCGGTGAACTCATAGGACTTCACGATGCGCGATGCGAAATCGCGTTTCAGAATGTCTCGTCCCTTGCGACCGACGGCAAGGATCTTCACGTCCTTGCCTTCGGCAATCAGCTTGTTGATGTGCTGGCGGGCAAGGCGAGCAATGGACGAGTTGAAGCCGCCGCAAAGGCCGCGATCCGCTGTCGCCACGATGACGAGCTGCACCTGATCGCTGCCCGTGCCCGCGAGAAGCTTCGGCGCATCCTCGCGGCCAGCCATGCCGGTTGCGAGATTGGCCATCACACGGTCCATGCGCGAGGCATAGGGCCGCGCGGCTTCCGCCGCTTCCTGCGCACGGCGCAGCTTCGCGGCGGCGACCATCTGCATCGCCTTCGTGATCTTCTGCGTCGCCTTAACACTGGCGATACGGTTTCTTAGGTCCTTGAGGCTGGCCATTAGCCTTTACCCTTTGCCTGCGCTCAGGAGAACGACTTGGAGAAAGCCTCGACCGCTGCCTTGAGCTTGGCTTCCGTGTCGTTCGAGATCTGCTTCTCGTTGCGGATCGCATCGAGAATGTCAGCATGGGAAGAACGGATGTTCCGCAGGAATTCCTGCTCGAAACGACCCACTTCCGAAACCGGCAGCGCGTCAAGATAGCCGTTCACACCGGCATAGATCACCACGACCTGCTCTTCCACCTTGAGCGGCGAGAACTGGCCCTGCTTCAGCAGTTCCGTCAAGCGCGCACCGCGGTTGAGAAGACGCTGCGTGGCGGCGTCAAGGTCGGAGCCGAACTGTGCGAAGGCCGCCATTTCGCGGTACTGCGCCAGCTCACCCTTGATCTTGCCTGCAACCTGCTTCATCGCCTTGATCTGCGCGGAGGAGCCGACACGGCTCACCGACAGACCGACGTTCACGGCAGGACGGATGCCCTGATAGAAGAGGTCCGTTTCAAGGAAAATCTGACCGTCAGTGATCGAGATCACGTTGGTCGGAATATAGGCCGACACGTCGTTCGCCTGCGTCTCGATGATCGGCAGAGCGGTCAGCGAGCCATTGCCGTTTTCGTCGTTGAGCTTCGCAGCGCGCTCGAGAAGACGGGAATGGAGATAGAACACGTCGCCCGGATAGGCTTCACGCCCCGGCGGACGGCGAAGCAGCAGCGACATCTGGCGATAGGCAACAGCCTGCTTGGAAAGGTCGTCATAAACGACGAGGCCATGCATGCCATTGTCACGGAAGAACTCGCCCATCGTGCAGCCGGCAAACGGCGCAAGATACTGCAGCGGCGCCGGGTCGGACGCAGTAGCCGCAACGACGATGGAATATTCGAGCGCGCCGTTTTCTTCCAGCGTCTTCACGATCTGCGCAACCGTCGAGCGCTTCTGGCCGATGGCGACATAGATGCAATAGAGCTTCTGGTTCTCGTCATCACCCTGGTTGAGCGGCTTCTGGTTCAGAATCGCGTCAATGGCGATGGCGGTCTTGCCGGTCTGGCGGTCGCCAATGATGAGCTCGCGCTGGCCACGGCCGATCGGGATCAGCGCGTCGATGGCCTTGAGGCCGGTCTGCATCGGCTCATGCACCGACTTGCGGGGAATGATGCCGGGTGCCTTCACGTCCACGCGGCGGCGTTCGGATGAAACGATCGGGCCCTTGCCGTCAATCGGATTGCCGAGCGGGTCAACAACGCGACCGAGCAGTCCCTTGCCAACCGGCACGTCCACGATGGCGCCGGTCCGCTTGACGATGTCGCCCTCGCGGATGTTCTGGTCGGAGCCGAAAATAACGACGCCGACATTGTCCTGTTCGAGGTTGAGCGCCATGCCGCGGACGCCGCCCGGGAACTCGACCATTTCACCGGCTTCGACATTGTCGAGGCCGTAGACGCGGGCGATGCCGTCACCGACGGAAAGCACCTGGCCGATCTCGGATACCTGCGCTTCCGCGCCGAAATCCTTGATCTGCTGCTTGAGGATGGCGGAGATTTCCGCAGCCTGAATGTTCATCAGGAAGCCTCTTTCATGGCAATCTTCAGAGAATTGAGTTTGGTCCGCAGCGAGGAATCGATCATCCGGCTGCCGACCTTGACGATGAGCCCGCCGAGGAGCCCCGCATCGACCTTGGTATTGATTCTAACGTCGCGCCCGGTCGCTGCCTTGAGCGCTGCCTTCAGATTTTCGACCTGCGCATCGCCAAGCGGGTGAGCGGAGGTCACATCGGCTGTCATCTCGCCGCGCTTGTTGGCGAGGATGGCATTATAGGACCGGATCATGTCGGAAAGCGCGAAAAGGCGGCGATTCCGGATGACGAGGCCGACGAAATTTTTCACCAGCGCCGAAGCACCCGCCTTGTCGAGCACGGCAGCGAAGGCGCGCCCCTGCTCGTCGGCGGTGAAAATCGGGCTGCGGGCAAGGCGATTGAGATCTTCGCTTGCGCCAAGCATGTCAGCAATCGCGCCCAGATCAGACGCGACGGCATCAAGCGCATCCTGCGCTTCCGCAAGTTCGAAGAGGGCCGTCGCATAGCGGCTGGCCACGCCAGAAACAGGATGATCGGATGACACTTGCGGCGCTCGCCTGTGCTTTTTCGTGGAAATCAGCGCGTCGACCTAGTGCCGCACGCCAACCGACTGAAAACGTTAGCTAATTCTGGCCGTCACGGAGGCAGAAACCTAGCCCCCTGAGAGCCGGGCGTTAGGTAACACATGGTCCGCGCATGCGCAACATGCTGGCCCGTGAAATGAACGCGTCTGCGGCATTTTGGGCCACGGAAATGGCGCGAAAGCCTGCCTTCCGTAGCGTCAATTCCGAGGAACCACTCAACTTTGCCCGCTCAGGTGCCCGCTACACGCCGATCACATGAAAGAATAGGGATCGATATCGACAGAGATTCGCACCGCGTTGGGCACTTTGAAGTCATCGAGCCAGGCGTGAATAAAGGCCTGAATATTGACGTTCCGGGTAGCCTTCACGAGGAAGCGAAGCCGGGTGCGACCCCGGAGAAGCGCGAGCGGCGCAGGCGCGGGACCAAGCACCGAGACGCCTTTTGCTTGCGGCGCACGCCGGGCCATTTCGCGCGCCACGCGCTGCGCCAGCCCCGCATCGGGCGCGGAGACGACAATGCCGACCAGCCGCCCGAACGGCGGAAGGCCGAGCCTTTCCCGCGCATTTGCCTCCCGCGCAAGGAAAGCATCGCGCTGCCCGGAGACAAGAGCCTGCATGACGCCGTTTTCGGGCATGAAGGATTGCAGGAAAACACGCCCCGGCCGTTCTGCCCGGCCCGCCCGTCCCGCCACCTGCTGAAGAAGCTGGTAGGTCCGCTCGCCCGCACGCAGATCTCCATTTTCGAGCCCGAGATCGGCATCCACCACGCCAACCAGCGTGAGCCAGGGAAAATGATGCCCCTTCGCCACGATCTGCGTGCCGATGACAATATCGATTTCCCGCGCCTCGATGGCCGCAAAAACGGCCTGATGGGCGGCTGGCCCCCGCAAATTGTCGCTCGAAACAATGGCGGTGCGCGCCTCCGGGAAAAGCTCCGCCACCTCCTCCGCTATCCGCTCCACCCCCGGACCGCAGGCAATCAACGCCTCTTCCGACCCGCAGGACGGGCA
>JBAYOU010000058.1:0-7587 GCA_041678065.1 Parvibaculum sp.
ACCGTGCCGCTTTCAAGCTTGGTCGCAAGCTCGTAGGCCTTGTTGGTGTCAGCGGACCAGATCGAACCGCCAAGGCCGTAAGGCGATGCGTTCGCGCGGGCGACCGCATCTTCCGGGTCCGAATATTTTATGACCGGGAGCACAGGGCCAAACTGCTCTTCATCCACAAGACGCGAACCATCGGTGATATCACGCACGATGGTCGGGCGGATGAAATAGCCCTTGTCGGACGCCACTTCGCCACCGGCGATCACCTTGCCATCCTTCTTCGCCTCGTCGATCAGCGCCTTCACCTTCTCGAACTGCATGCGGTTCTGAAGCGGCCCGAGCTGCGTGCCCTGTTCCAGACCATCACCGACAACGGTGTTGTTTGCGATGGTGGCAAGCTCGTCGCACATTTCGTCATAGATGCTCTCATGCACATAGAGCCGCTTCATGGCGATGCAGACCTGACCCGAATTCTGGAAGGCGCTCTGGAAGAGCTTGGGTGCTGCTTCCTTCGGGTTCACGTCATCAAGCACGATGCCTGCATCATTGCCGCCGAGTTCAAGCGTGATGCGCTTGAGGAGACCGGCCGCACCCGCCATCACCTTCTGGCCGGTCGCGGTGGAGCCGGTGAAGGAAATCTTGCGCACATCGGGATGCGCGGTGAGCGGCGCACCGAGATCATTTTCATCGGCCAGGATGTTGACGACGCCGGCCGGCACAATGTCCTTGATGAGTTCGCCGAGCTTCAGCGAGGTGAGCGGCGTGGTCGGCGCAGGCTTCAGCACCACTGTGTTGCCTGCGAGAAGGGCGGGCGGCAGCTTGAAGGCCATGAGGATCATCGGGAAGTTCCAGGGAACGATCGCACCGATGACACCGAGCGGGCGGCGATGCGCTTCGACGCGCTTGCCTTCGCTGTCCTCGATCACTTTCACCGGCAAATCAAGCGCGGTGAAATAGCGGAAGAAGGCGGCGGTACCATAGACTTCGCCCGTTGCATCACCGATGGGCTTGCCCTGTTCCTGCGTCAGCAGGCGGGCGAGATCGGAGGCATTTGCCTCGATCACATCAGCGATGGCGTTGAGCACTTTCTTGCGCTCGTCGAGCGATTTTGCACTCCAGGCCGGAAAGGCGGCCTTGGCGGCGGCAACCGCTTCATTGAGCTGCGCTTCGGAGGCGCGCGGACAAGCCGCGACAGGTTCTTCCGTGGCCGGGTTCACGACATTGGACGTTTTCGCACCATCAACGAGCTTTCCATTGATGAGGAGCTTGTATTCGCTCATGCCTTCCATTCTCCCTTTAAACTCCGTTCGCCGGAGCGCTCTTATAATTAAGGCCGGACGAAGACTAGCTCCGTCCGGCCTCATTGACGATTCAGAAATTGCGGACGGTCAATGCGTACCCGTGCGAAGCTCCGGCTCGGAGGCGTGGTGCGACGACGATACGGACGCCTTGATCCTCTCGCCACCAAACCGCTCGCAGGCAGCCTGCAGACGCGTAATCTGACTTTCGACGCGGCGTCGCTGCTCCTTTACAGCGGCAAGGCGCTTGCGGAAGAAGTTTGACGCAACCCGGTTCTGCTCGCTCAAATCATCCTTGCGGTAGGAATCGAGGATCTGCCTGATCTCGTAAAGCGTCAGGCCGAGTTCACGACCATTGAGGATCAGCCGGAGACGAGCCCGGTCGCGTGAAGAATAAATGCGCGCCTGACCACGCCGTTCCGGCTCGATCAGCCCCTTCTCTTCATAGAAGCGCAACGTGCGGTGCGTAATGCCGAATTCATTGGCGAGTTCGGTGATCGTATAGGTCATGTGATGCAACCTCCGTAAAGGATCGGGCGGAAGAAGCTCTTCCGCCCATTGAACCACTGTTACTTGAGACGTTCGATGATGACGGCCGGGGCCATACCGCCTGCCGCGCACATGGTGACGAGGCCGTAGCGTTTGTCCTGACGCTCAAGCTCATCAAGCACGGTGCCGATGAGGATCGAGCCGGTGGCGCCAATCGGATGGCCGAGGGCGCAAGCGCCGCCATTCACGTTCACCTTTTCGCGATCAAGCTTCAGATCGCGGATGAACTTTTCGGCGACAACGGCAAAGGCCTCGTTGATTTCAAAGAGGTCGATATCCTCAACCTTGAGGCCGGCCTTCTCGAGAACCTTCTTCGCGGCGGGAACCGGTGCGTTCAGCATCAGCGTCGGGCAGTCACCCATATTCGCTGTTGCAACAATGCGAGCGCGCGGCTTCAGGCCGTTCTTCTCGGCATAGTTCTTCGAGGCCAGCAGGATCGCCGCCGCGCCGTCCACGACGCCAGACGAGTTGCCGGCATGGTGGATGTGGTTGAACTTCGTGAGCTGCGGATACTTCTTGCGGATCAGATCGCCATAGGTTGTGCCTTCCGCATCAACGGGAATGCCCGCCCATGCTTCGAAGGACGGCTTCAGGCTGCCAAGTCCTTCAAGCGTCGTCTGGGGACGCGGGAACTCTTCATGGTCGAGAGCGACCGAGCCATCATCATTGTAAACGGTGACGAGCGACTTGTTGAAACGACCTTCTTCAATTGCCTTGGCCGCACGCTGCTGCGAGAGGAGAGCAAGCTCGTCCACCGCCTGACGGTCAATGCCTTCAAGCGTCGCAATAGCGTCGGCGCAGACGCCCTGCTGCGACTGCGGGTGCTTCTTGCGCAGAGAGAGGTTGCCGGCGTCCATCATCGGCGGCGTTTTCGGGTCTGCGGTCGCAGAGGTGTAGCTCATCATTTCGGTGCCGCCCGCAATGACGAGATCTTCCATGCCGGACATGATCTGCGCTGCCGCGAGGTTCACGGTCGTGATGCCCGAGCCGCAGAAGCGGTCAAGCGTGACGCCGGAGGCGCGAATGTCGTAGCCCGCATCAAGTGCTGCCATGCGGCCCATGTCGCCGCCCTGCGCGCCGCGCTGGGAAGAGGTGCCCCAGATCACGTCATCCACTTCTGCGGTATTCAGATTGTTGCGCTCGGCAAGTGCTGCAAGCACGGTGCGAGCAAGATGCTGCGGATGCAGATGGGCGAGCGAGCCCTTGCCCACCTTGCCAACGCCGCGCGGCGTGCGGCAGGCGTCAATGATATATGCGTCGGACATTCACGTATCTCCCTGTTTCAATAACTTTCTTTATTTCTGTCCCGTGAGAAGAACGACCTTCACACATTTGCCTGCATGCTGGTCGGCAATAGCCTGATTGATCTCGCTCAGCGGATAGGTTTTGACGAGCCGGTCAAAAGGCAGTTTTCCCTGCCTGTGCAGCTCCATCAATTCGGGAATGAAAACATCGGGGTCACTATCGCCCTCGATAATGCCCTTCACGGTGTGGCCGAAAGTTACGGCCGTCATGAGGTCGCCCGGCAAAGGCGTCCCGGGCGGGGCAATGCCGACAACGCCCAGCGTGCCCTTGGGCGCGAGGCAACCCATCGTTGCCTGAAGAAGCGGCGGAATGCCCGTCGTGTCGAAAGCGTAGTCAACGCCCGCAGGCACGATCGCGCGAATGGCGGGGGGAAGATCGGTTGCTTCTGCCGGATCAAGCGCGTGGGTCGCGCCGAGCTCCAGCGCCAGTTTGCGGCGCGCCTCATGCGGCTCAAGCACGATGATGGTTTCGCAGCCCTGCACCACCGCACCCATCACGGCGGAGAGGCCAACCGCACCGCCGCCCAGCACGAGAAGCGATGAACCCTTCTCACAGGCAAGCGAACGCATGATGCCGCCGGCACCTGTCTGGATGCCGCAGCCAAGCGGGCCAGCCAGTTCCAGCGGGAAGCTATCCGGCACCTTCACCACATTGCGCTCATAGGTGATGCAATGGGTGGCGAAGGAGGACTGGCCGAAGAAATGGCTCGCAATCTCCTCGCTGCCGGTACGGAGCGCCTTAGTGCCATCGGGTCGCATACCGGCATAGTTGAGCAAAGGCATTGTGTGGCAATAAGCAGCGTCATGCGCATCACAGCGCGGGCATTCACCGCAGGAGCGGAAGGTAATGGCAACCCGGTCCCCCGGTGCGACCTTCGTGACAGCGCTCCCGACCTTTTCCACAATGCCCGAGCCTTCATGGCCAAAAACAGCGGGCAGCGCGATGGTCTGGGCCGCCTTGAAGACGAGGTCGGTATGGCAGAGGCCCACGCCGACCACACGAACCAGGATTTCATCCGGCCTTGGATCGTCGATTTCGAGCTCCTCGAGGCTGAAATCCGCCTCCGGGGCGCGAGCAACCGCCGCTGTGATCTTCATGCCTGCCTCCCAAAATCCGCTTGCACGGTTATTTTTAATGGCGCATTTAAAAATTTAAATCTACATTTAAATCGAAAATCGCGGCCATGCAAGGAGGCCTTTCGTGGACGGGCATGAAAAAGGGAAGGCGCGAGCGGCGCCCCAGCGCCCCGCCGCGCGGGATTTGCTGCTGGACGCGGCAGGCCTTGTCATGAGCGAGCGCCAGACCATTGACGTGCCCCTGACAGATATTGCCGCGTGCGCAGAAGTGAATGTGGCACTGGTCAGCTATTATTTCGGAGGCAAGGAAGGTCTGTTGCTGGAGCTTGCCAAGCGGGACGCGGCGACGGCGCTAGGCGAACTCGACCGGCTATTGTCTCTCGACATGAAGCCCGCTGAAAAGCTGCGGCGGCATATTGCGGGCGTTATCCGCACCTTTTTCCGCTATCCCTATCTCTACCGGCTGCTGACCGTGCTGATGCGTGACAGTTCGGAGGAGAGTGCGCGCGAGATTACAACCTTCTTCGCGGAACCGTTGGCCCGCACGGCGAAGGAGCTGATCGAGGCCGGCATTGCCGATGGCAGCATCCGCCCGATTGATCCCTCACTCTTCTACATGGCGGCACTTGGTGCCTGTGAGCAGATCTTCGCAAATCGCTCCATGCTCAAATTCGTTCATGGTGTGGATGGCATCGATGAAGCGCTGATGCGGCGCTATTCCGAGGTGGTGCTGGAATTGCTGACATGCGGATTTCTGGCTCCCGCGCAAGAATAATCCGGGTAGATATTAATTTTCGTTTCGCTTTGAGACAGCTTTACGACTTTTCACAAATGCTCACGTATCTCTCATATCGCAGGTATTGAAAAGTGCTAGGCTTAGCTTACCTCCAATTCTAGAGGTAAGTGGCATGATCCGGTTCGCGTTGAAAGTTTTGATCGCGTTGCTGCTTGTCGGTTATGTGGTGCGACTTGATGAGTCGGTGCCACAATCCGCAAATGTGAGCGGATTCATGCCCACCAGCTATCCCGCCGCGAGCGCATCTCCTGAAGACGTGACCGCCAATCTTTCCACTTTCACCAATGCACAAATTGTCGTGTCACGCAGTGCGCGTGATGTGACGAGCTTTTGCCAGCGCGAGCCGCTTGCTTGTGATGCCGGGCGCGAGTTGATCGCACGTGCCGCCATCGGCATACGCAACGTCGCAACGGCTCTCATAAATGATGCGCAAGAGAATGGCGTTCAGGCCAAGCAGCCTGCCGCCAATGATCCGGTAGCGGATGAATATCGCCCGCTTGAAAATTACCGCGGAGCCTACCCGGTCCTGCCGCAAACGCCCCCGGGGCAACACGCATCTTTCTGACGGAAGAAGATTGACGGAGCCTCAAGCGCGGGCAGCAGTTTCGCTAGCGAGTTCGCGTAGTGATGCCTCAAGGCGTTCGGTCATCTCAGGCATGGCATGCTTCAGTGCTTCGACGCGCTTCAGCATGCTTTCAGCCGTCAGATAAGCGACACCGAAGCGGCGGCTCACATGAGGCGGGCTGAAGGTGTGGCCGAGGATCTGCGTTGAATGAAAAAGCCGCACCCAGGCCGAAATCGGAATGCGCGTGCGGTGAAGCTGCGTTCCCGAGGTGACGCTGAACTGACAGTTACGGCAGGCTCGGCAGGTCCAGAAGCCTGAGCGCGTTGTGAGCTTGCTTGCAGCCCCCACCGCGCCGCAACCGGGGCAAAGCGGTCCATCTGGCCAGCGCGCCTTTTCGAGAAGGCTGCGGCAGATATCTTCGGAACGAAGCATATCGCTGAAAGTAAGACGACTCACCCCCGTCGCGCTTTCGGATGGATGCGGCCCGAGCACAGAGTCCGGCGAGATGGTCTCACGATACGGCTGGAAGCTGGACTGCGTCATGGGGGCCCCCTCACTTGTTCCTATCTCGCCCTAACGCATAGCTTCCATCTTGGTTCCCGCTCATTCACGCATTTTCTGAAGAAAACTCCGTGCAGGGACGGGATTTTTTGATGCCAGTCATTATGGTGCCTCGTGTGAAGCACTTGCCGATTTTCTGGAAAACCAGACGAAACGAAATTCATGACGACACGTTTTAGCCACAAATCAAGCAGGAGGCGTGACATGAACGTGATCTCGGAAGTGACCCAGCGAAAGTGGGAACGCCGTCTTCGGGCGTTCTGGCTGATTGGCGGGTCTTTTTTTATCGGCCTGATTCTCGTCGCTCGTCCGCTGACGGAATCCTTCGATGCCATGCGCCAACTTGTTCCTCTCACCATTGTCTGTCTCTTCTCGGCATTGATGGCGAGCGGTGTGATCTGGGCGATGCTTCAGCTTGCCCTTGCGCAGCGCGGTGACCGCGATCTTCAGATGAGGCCATCCACATTCAGGTTTCGTCGCCTCTGATTTATGGCGATTGGAACCCGCTCACGCAATTTTCGTTGTTTCTAAGAACGGGTTTTCCGCCCGGACACACAGCAAATCGAGGTGGAGCCATGCTTTATTGGACAGCTGTTTTCTTCGTGATCGCACTCATTGCCGCCGTGTTTGGCTTCGGTGGCGTGGCTGCGGCATCAGCCGAAATCGCGAAGATCCTTTTCTTCATTTTCATCGTTCTCTTTGTCATCAGCCTCATCTTCGGGCTTGTCGGCAGGCGCCGTCCGCCTCTGTGACGAGACACGATGATCATTCAAGGGGCTCCCCGGTGGGGAGCCCTTTTTCTTTCGGCATCTTCTTTTCTCATGCGGAACGATGCCCGGGGAGAAGGGTTTTAGAAGCACGTTCCTGATCGCGAGGAACGCCCCCGACGACAGAGGAGTGCAGTACATGAATTGGGATCAGGTTGAAGGTAACTGGACACAGATGAAGGGCCGGGTGAAGGAAGCCTGGGGTGACCTCACGGACTCCGACCTCACCAAGATCGAAGGCAAGCGCGACCGTCTTGCCGGTGCTCTGCAGGAGCGGTACGGCAAGCAGAAGGAAGAGGCCGAAAAGGAAATCGACGCCTGGCTCGGCAAGCACTGACCTTCTGGCTTGATGCCGAGAACGCCCGGCGGCAAACCGCCCGGGCGTTCTTGCATGTCTGGCCATCCGCTTACAGATGAAGTTGAGCAGCAACATTGCGAGAAACGCCTTCTAACCCGTTGCCAAGACAATCATTTCGTATGTTGAACCTTTTTGCTGGTTCACGCGTTGAATGGATGATTACCACCAGTGGCGCTTCCAGTTCCGCGCCAGAACAGCAAGCCGTGTGAACTCATGATACAAGATAAGCAAAGGGGGAATCGAAAGGAGAATGCCATCGCCTCACGAGGAGGGCATAGCGCCCGTGGCGCCGGGATCGGACATCAGCTCCGCGAGATGTATAGT
>JBAYOU010000059.1:0-7572 GCA_041678065.1 Parvibaculum sp.
ATGCTCATGCGTAATGAGGATCATATCTGCCTCCCGCATCGCCTGGCTCATCCGCTCATAGGCGTCGTCGTCAAAAGAGACGAGATTTTCACCGCCAAGAACGCGGCTGAGCGCCGTGTCGATGATGATGGAGCTTTCGGGATAGACAACGCGGTAGCTCAGCACCGGAAGCTCGCGCATCGACCAGCCGTCGCCTGCAACGATTACAGTCGCCGGTGCGCTGAACGCCGCGATATTCTCCACCTCTATCCGGGTCGGCCGGTCGCCCGGTACGGCTGCAACCATGCGCCGGACCTCGTTGATATCGAGCGGAAAGGCGGCGTCCTTCGGCATCGAGCTTTCGACGACAAACCAGTAATAGGCTGCCCCCAGAACCGCGCCCAGCACCACGACAGCGATAATCGTCGCCCGAAGCCATTTCGGCATGATATCCCCCTTTGAATGTCGTCGCATATTATGCGCTTGCGCAGCCACGCGAACAACGGCTTCGCCACTTCAGGCTTTCTTCTCCCACCGTCCCTGCTCGCTTTGCTGCCAATAGGTTGCGTCGTGACCTTCGGATTTCAGCTTTTTCCAGTGTTCGCGGGCGGTTGCGAGCGCCGCTTCATCGCGCCCGTCAAACATCAGCACACAGCGCTCATATGAGCCAAGATCAGAAGGCTCGGCCCCGTCCACAAGGAAGAGCACATGCGCATTGTTGGGGTTCTCATCCTCCACGGTGAGGTAGACCGGCATCGCCTCTGCCGGTCCATCCTCCTTGGTGCCGTGAGGAAGAAAACTGTCGTCGCTATAGGTCCATAAAAACCCGTTCAGTGCCTCAAGCCGCTCCGGCCCGCCCGCACGCACAATGGCACGCCAGCCGCGCTCCAGCGACTTTTCGAGAAGCTGCGGCAGCACCCTCTCAAGCGGCGCGTTCTGCAGGTGATAGAAAAGAACTTCCGTCACCCTGCAGCGCCCTTAGCGTTCATAGTGATCGGCGACGAGCCGATTGAGGAGACGCACGCCCCAGCCCGAACCCCAGCTCTGGTTCGTCGCGGTCTGTGGCGAGGCCATGGCGGTGCCTGCAATATCAAGATGCGCCCAGGGCACATCATTGACGAAGCGCTTGAGGAACTGTGCCGCCGTGATGGAGCCACCATCACGGCCGCCGACATTCTTCATGTCCGCAAAGCGTGAATCGATCATCTTGTCGAAGGCCGGGCCCATCGGCATGCGCCAGACCTTTTCACCCTCGATCTCGCCCACATCGGAAAGCTGTTTGGCGAGCCTGTCATCATTGGAGAACAGGCCCGCATATTCCTTGCCCAGCGCGATCATGATGGCGCCGGTGAGGGTCGCGAGGTCGATCATGAATTTAGGCTTGAAACGGTTCTGCGTGTACCAGAGCGCATCGGCCAGCACGAGGCGGCCTTCCGCATCCGTATTGATGACTTCGATGGTCTGACCGGACATGGAGGTCACGATATCGCCGGGGCGCTGTGCCTTGCCATCCGGCATGTTTTCTACAAGGCCGATCACGCCAATGGCGTTCACCTTTGCCTTGCGCGCAGCAAGCGTGTGCATGAGGCCGGTGACGCAGGCCGCGCCGCCCATATCGCCCTTCATGTCTTCCATGCTGGCAGCCGGTTTCAGCGAGATGCCGCCCGTATCGAAGCACACGCCCTTGCCGACAAAGGCGACCGGCTTTTCGCTCGTCTTTCCGCCCATCCAGCGCATCACCACAAGCTGGCTTTCATGCTGGCTGCCATGCCCCACACCGAGAAGCGAGCCCATGCCGAGCTTCTTCATCTGCGCTTCGCCGAGCACCTCTACCTTCACGCCCAGCTTGGAAAGGGTCCGCGCGCGCCGCGCAAACTCGCGGGGGAAAAGAATGTTCGCCGGCTCATTGACGAGATCGCGAGTGAGGAACATGCCCGCCGCAACCTGCGAGAGTGGCGCATATTCCTTCCGCGCCGCCGCGGCCGCGCGCGACAGGATGGTGAGAGTTTTCAGCCCTTCACCCTTGTCGTCCTTTTTCTTTGTCTTGTACTTGTCGAAGCGATAGGAGCGGAGTTTTGCACCAAAGGCGACGCGGGCCGCCGCCTCGCCCGCCGGAAGCTTCGGCGCTGCAATCCCGTCAAGCACGATGGAGAGCGCCGTTTCGGTTGTCTTCTCGAGGCGGCCAGCAAGCTCACCGCCGACCTTCTCGAGGCCAGCTGCCGACACATCACCCGACTTGCCGAGGCCCGCGAGCAAGACGCGGCTTGCCGAGACGCCCTGCGGCCCCACCAGTTCCAGCACCGACCCGGCCTTGCCGGTGAAGCTTGCTGCCTTCATTGCCCGCTTCAGCGCTCCGCCAAGCTTGCCGTCAAGCTCCGCTGCGACGCCGCGCAGCGTGGTCCCTTCCGTGACCAGAACGGCTAACGCCCCCTGGCGGGCGAGCGAAATGTCGGCAAACGCAATATTCATCTGGAGCCTCTCCATTCATTATCCCCGGCCCGGCGAACCGGGGTTAAACTTGTCGGCGGACCGGCAAGGGACGTCTGCCCTTTACCTTTCCCCAAGCGCCAAAATGGGATAACCATTCCGGATCGCGCCGCGGGAATCCGTGGCGCATCCTAACCCAAACGGCGCAAGGGGAAAGCCGCCAGTCGAAAATTGGGGTGCAGGCCAGCCGCGAGACGGATCGGCAGGTTCTGGTAATGACGAGGCCGCCTTTCAGACGAGACGGCAGGGAACCGAACTTATGCCGATGAGCCTGTCGAGATATCTGTTCATTCAGGTGCTGGGGCCGTTCCTGGTGGCGAGCTTCGTCCTGACGGGCATTATCTGGCTGACACAGGCCTTGCGGATGCTCGACGTGCTGATCACGCAAGGCCAGACGCTTCTTACCTTTTTCGAACTGACCGCCTTCGCGCTGCCCGGCACGCTGATGATCGTGCTGCCGATTTCGCTTTTCTGCGCCGTTCTCTATGCGCTGCACAGGTTGATCGGCGATAGCGAGATCGTGGTGATGTTTTCCGCAGGTATCAGCCGCTGGCTCGTTGCGGGCCCCATTGTCGCCGTGGCGCTGTTAACCTCCGTCATCATCCTGTCTTTCTCCATCTATCTCGCGCCTGCCGGTTTGCGCGAGTTGAAGAGCCGCCTCTATGAAATTCGCAGCGATGTTGCGACCTCGATGATCCGAGAAGGCAGCTTCAGCAACCCGGCGAGTGGGCTTACTGTCTATGTGCGGGATCGCGATTCCGGTGGGGCGGCGCATGGGATTCTCGTCCATGACGGACGCAATCCGGAAGAACCCATCACCTATATGGCAGAAACGGGCACGCTGATTGATGGCGCGAATGGCCCCATGTTGGTGATGTTCAACGGCAACATCCAGCGGGGCTCCCGCGAGGCCGGCACCATCAAGCCGGCGACCATTCTCTATTTCGACAAATACACCTACGACCTTTCGCAATATATGGAAGACCGGCCCGTGCTCGCTTATGAGGGGCGTGAACGCTATTTCCACGAGCTGATCAATCCCGATCCAAATGACGCTTATGCACAGCAAAACCACGACCGGCTGCTCGCGGATGCCCATGAGCGGATCGTGGAAGGGCTCTATCCCGTCACGCTGACGCTGGTTGCATTGGCAGCGCTTCTGCCGGCTCCATTCAGCCGCCGGGGTTATGCGACCCGTGTTGCCGCTGCAGCGGCTGCGGCGTTGCTCGTCCGCATTGCAGGCTTTGCGGTCGCCAATGCCGCAGCCCGCAATCCCTATATCATTCCGCTCATGTATCTCTTTCCGCTCGCAGTCTGCGGAGTTTGTGCCGCCATCATAGGGGGCACCCAGTTCAGCCTGATATGGCAGAGGTTGCGCCGACGCGCGACAAATTTGGGGGGGGCCGTTTGATGAACCTCTCATGGACCCTCTCGCGCTATCTCGGGCGTCAGTTCCTTTCCGTTGTACTGATCACCTTTACGCTTTTCCTGTCGCTGATCTTCATCATCGAACTCGTGGAATTGCTGCGCCGCGGTGGCGACAAGCCGGGTGTCACCTTCGACCTCATCCTTTCCATGGCGCTCATGGAAGTGCCGCGCGTGGGAAGCCGCACCCTTCCTTTCGCGGTGCTGTTCGGTGGGATGGCGGCGTTTCTCCGCCTCAGCCGCAACAACGAGCTGGTGGTGGCTCGCGCAGCCGGCGTGTCGGTCTGGCAGTTCATTACCCCTGCCCTCGTTGTCGCCTTTACGGCCGGGGCGTTCATCATCACGGTTTACAACCCCGTGGCGGCAACTCTTGCGATGCGCTATGGCCAGCTTGAAGCCAAATACCTCGAACAGCAGACCAGCTTCGTTGCCGTCTCATCTAATGGATTGTGGCTCCGCCAGGCGGATTCCAACGGCCAGTCGGTCGTGCATGCTCTGAAAACGGATGGTGCGGGCCTCAATCTTGAGGGCGTCACGATCTATCTCTATGGCGCCTCGGACCGGTTTCTCGGACGGATTGATGCGGCAGAAGCCTCGCTCCGGCCCGGCCATTGGGAGCTTTTGGATGTGTGGCTGCTGATGGAAGGCGATCAACCGCGCCACTACGACACCTATGAACAGGAAACCAGCCTGACGGAGAAGCAGGTCGAGGAGAGCTTTGCGCGGGAAGAGACCATCTCTTTCTGGGAACTGCCGCAATTCATAGCGACGGCCGAAGCGGCTGGGTTCTCGGCCCGGCGGTACAACATTTATTTCCACCAGCTTCTTGCGACCCCTGCCATGCTGGCGACCATGGTTGTGGTGGCGGCCATCTTTTCCATGCGGGTAACCCGGATGGGCGGTACACTAACCATGATACTCGGAGGTGTGGCTGCCGGGTTTCTGGTCTATTTTCTGGGGAATCTCTCCATTGCGCTTGGCCTATCGGGTATTCTGCCCGCCGCGCTCGCCGCTTGGGCGCCTTCCATTGTGGTGACACTTTTGGGCCTTGCGGTTCTCTTTCACCTGGAAGACGGTTAAAACTCGGGCTTGCGCCTGCCTTGTTGGGCGATTCTCACTCGCGATCAGGGGGCGGGGCAAAAAGGTGATCGAAGGAGTTTCGATGGATTTCGGGGGCCTGCGCCGCGCATTGCTGCTGGCCGCTTTGGGGGCGGGGGCGATGGCTGCAATGGACGCCTCTCCTGCAAGCGCGCAGATCTCCCAAATACGCCCGGCGGCAGCGTCTGATGCCACTTTTCCGGATTCCGGCGAAGTTCTCATGCAGGCGGACGAGCTTACCTATGATCGTGAGTCCGGCATTGTTACTGCCTCTGGCAATGTGGAACTTGCCTATGGCGAGCGTGTGCTGCTTGCCGATCGCGTGACCTATAATGAGAAGAGCGGTGTTGTTACCGCCGATGGCAATGTCTCCCTCCTCGACCCGCAGGGGGACGTGGCCTTTGCCGATCACATAGTGCTTCGCAATGAGATGCGCGATGGCGTGATCGACACGCTGCGCGTACTGCTCTCCGACAATTCGCGGCTTGCCGGTGCCAATGTCACGCGAAGCGGCGGTAACATGACAACGCTGCATCGTGGCGTTTACAGCCCGTGCGATATTTGTGAGGAAAAGGGTCAGACAAAACCGCTCTGGCAGATCAAGGCGTTTCGCGTCATCCACAACAAGGAAGAGAAGCGGATTATCTATGAAGACGCCTTCATGGAAATTTACGGCGTCCCGGTTCTTTACGTGCCTTACTTCTCCCAGCCGGATCCGACCGTGAAGCGGCAGTCCGGCTTTCTGCCGCCAAGCTTCTCAAGCTCGACCGATCTCGGGCAGCAGGCAGAAATCCCCTATTTTTGGGCGATTGCTCCTGACAAAGATGCGACCCTTATTCCCCGCTTCACGACAAAAGAAGGTATTGTTTATCAGGGAGAATACCGCCAGCGTTTCGAGAGCGGCCGGATGAAGATGTTCGGTACCGCAACTTGGCCGGAAACACAGACACCTGGCACGCCGGGCGATGACAATTTCCGTGGGAGCCTGTTTGGTGACGGTCGCTTCAATATCGACAAGAACTGGAGCTGGGGTTTCCGTTCCGAACTGGCAACGGACGATACCTATCTCCGCAAATATGACCTGTCCCATCAGACCGATCTCGTGAACAATCTGAACGCCACCTATGTGGACGGGCGTAACAGCTTCACGGCGGATGCCTATTATTTCCGCGGCCTGCTTGCGACGGACAATCCGGATACGACACCCTGGGTCGCGCCCATCCTGCAATATAATTATTCTCATCCGACGCTCTATTTCGGCGGCCGGATTGGCTTCTCCGCCAATGCAATGGTCCTGGAGAGGGAGATCGGCGCAAAATCCCGGCGCATTACCAGCCAGATCGACTGGAACAGGCGCGAAACCACCTCTGGCGGCTTCGTCTATCGCCTCTTCGGCAGCCTGCGCGGCGATCTCTATTCTGTGGAAGATGTTCCAAACCCTGCCCTGCCCGCAACCAATCTCGAAGACGCGACAATCGCCCGCGGCCTGCCGACAATTGGCACGGAGTGGAGCTACCCGCTTGTCCGCACGGATGGCGGCATCCGGCAGGTTGTTGAGCCTATTGCGCAGGTCGTCTATTCCCCCAATGTGGGCAACACGATCGAAATCCCCGACGAAGACTCGCTGAGTTTCGAGTTTGACGACACCAATCTCTTCTCAGAAGACCGGTTCGCTGGCTATGACCGCTGGGAGACAGGGTTCCGCGCAAATGTGGGCGTGCGCTACTCGATCTTCATGCCGGATGGGGGCCAGGCGAACGCCATTTTCGGCCAGAGCTTCCGGGTGGGCGATAATGACAGCTTGCTCGCCGCTTCCGGCCTGCGGGACGAATCCTCCGACTATGTGGGACGTGTCATGGTCTCGCCAAACAAGGACCTCGTTGCTGTCTATCGCTTCCGCCTCGACGATGACCGCTACAAAATCCGGCGCAATGAAGTGACGCTGATGGCGCGCGAAGGCCCTGTTCTGGCCGAATTCGGCTATGCCTATTTCGCAGCCGATCAGACAATCAACTTCCGGTCGCGCGAGGAAATCTACGCGGGTAGCGTGGTGAAGCTGAATGATTACTGGCGGGTCTATGGCCAGACAAGGCGCGACCTCTCCAACAACCGCACCGTCTCGAATCGCCTTGGCATCGGTTATGAGGATGAGTGTATCGACATATCGCTCGGCTTCGACCAGTCCTTCTATCGTGACCGCGACTATGAACCGGACAATTCCATCATTTTCCGGGTCACCCTCAAGACGCTGGGACCGGCCGGTAACTCCGGCGCTCTTGCTCCGTAGGAATGAAACATCCTGAAAATCCGCAGATTTTCGGGGTTTTGCCCGGTTGATCGAGGCCTTGTTTCAAGTATTCTGTCGATCCGTATGAGCGGTTACCGGAGGGCTAGTCGCCCCCACAAGAAAGACGCGATGACCTCAACACATATGTATGCGGGCACGGCCACGCAGCCCAATTTTTGGCTCTTTCGCCTGATTTCCGGAATTGCTGCCGCCGCCCTTCTTTTCTTCTGCGTCTTTCCCGCCAAGGCCGTGATCGCTCAGGAAGCGGGCGGTTCTTCTTCGGCGCTTTCCGACAG